>JBAQHC010000129.1:0-14615 GCA_049288095.1 Alphaproteobacteria bacterium
ACCACGAGCAGAACGATGCCCGTGCCCGCCAGCAGGCGCGGATTGCGGATCAGCGGGCGACGCTTGATCGGCCGGTCCATCGAGGTGAGCAAAGCGGACTTCTCTCCCTCGACCTCGCTCTCCCCCAAAGGCATCTCTGACTCTGTGTATTAGTTTAGTGTTACACCAACATACCGATGCGGCTGTTGCCGCGTCAAGTCAGGGAGCGCCTTAGAAAAAGTAGAGGTAAGGTGAGCGGGATTACGGGCGAGACAAGCCAAGGGCCGCGGGAACCGTAGCGCCGCCCTTTTATTCAACGCCGCCCGCGTATCTGTTTCACGAGCGCCTGTGAGTTCCAGTCACAGAGTTGTAGCCGCTTTTGTCGATTGCGCTCTTTGTTCGGCGGGTCATTCATCATGCGCCAACGCCGGGCGAAGGCGGCACGCCGTGGGCAGCTTGGGCGGGCAACAAGTTAGCGGCTTTGGGCAATGGACAATGGCAATGCGGCTTATGACTTCCATCATTGTGCTTGGACTCGTCCTCTATATGGGGAGCTGCGCCACGGGCCCTGACAAGGCACCGGTCAGTGCCGCCCAAACCGATACAACCATTCTTATTTCGATCGACGGTTTTCGCTCTGAATATCTTGATCGCGGAGTGACCCCTGCGCTTTCTTCATTGGCATCCGATGGCGTGCGTTCGAGCATGATGCCGGCGTTTCCCTCGGTTACCTTCCCGAACCATTTCACACTTGTAACCGGCCTCTATCCCGATCACCACGGGATCGTCGACAACCATTTTGAGGATCATGATCTCGGCAAAGTGTGGGATATCAATGATCCGCAGGGAGCTGCCGATCCTGCGTGGTGGACAGGCGCAACGGCGCTATGGGCGACGGCTGAAGAGCAAGGCGTGCGCGCGGGCGTTATGTTCTGGCCGTCTGTCGGCTATGACAAATCAGGTAAACCCCCAGCGCTTTTCGAGCCATTCAATCCAAACACGCCAATGATCGATGAGCCCGACAAGGTCTTTGCCTGGCTCGATAAGTCCGCCGCCGAGCGACCGCGCTTCATTCTCCTTTACTTCTATCTCGTCGATCACGTCGCGCACAAATATGGGCCGCGCGCAAAGGAGACTGAAGATGCGATGCGCCAAGCCGATGCGGCGATCGGCAAGCTGATTGATGGTCTCAAGGCACGTCAGCTTTTTTTGCACACGAATATTGTGATCGTTGCCGATCATGGGATGACGGACATTTCAAAAGAACGCGTCATCCCGATCGAGAAAATAGTGGGCGTCAACAAAGTGCGTATCGTGACCAGCGGTGCGGTCTCCGGGTTCGAACCGAAGCCAGGCAATGAGCGCTACGCGGAACAGAAACTCCTAGGCCACCACAAGCACGTCGAGTGCTGGCGCAAGAGCGAGATGCCGGCGCGCTTTCACTACGGCACCAACAAACGCATTCCACCGATCGTTTGCCTGTCGGATCTCGGCTGGGAGATGGTCACGAAGGATGATGTGAAGTGGCTCGACGATAGTCACGGCGATCACGGCTTTGATCCTGCAGAGGCGGATATGGCCGCGGTCTTTGTCGCGCATGGACCCGCCTTCAAGCGCAGCATCACGTGGCCCAAATTCGTAAATGTCGATGTTTATCCAATGCTCGCCAAGATCATGGGCATCAAGGTGCCGCCGAGCGATGGAAACCTATCCGATGTCGATGGAATGCTTGCGCGGCCCGTGCCAGCTCATTAACCCGTTTACGGATCGTCCATCTTGGCTCCCTCGGCGATCAACCATTCCTTAAGCATCTGAACATCCGGGTTCGGATCGCCTTTGGCACGCAACAAGACATAAGGCGCCGCCGACGGAGAGAAGCCGAGCGGCGCGACAAGCTCGCCCGATTCAAGCTCGGGTAGCACCATTGCCCAATCGCCGATAGCAACGCCGAGCCCACTTGTCGCTGCTTCAATCGTATGAAAGGAGCGATCAAATCCAAGCTCGCGAGAGGCAGGCGGAAGAATGCGTCCGGTCTCGGCTCCCCAATCCGCCCATTCCCGGTGCGTCGATCGCGTATAGACTCTCGGAAGCTTTAGGAGCGCCTCTTCGGTTATCCCCGATCCCACGAGGTCCGGCGAAAGAACCGGGCCATGGAAGCGTGGCATGAACACATCGGCGTCCACTTCGGCATCACTGATTCCTTCGTATGTTTTCAGTCGAATTGCTGCATGCGGCCCTGCCGGCGCCGGATGCCAAGGACCGCTGGAATCCACCACCTCGACATCGATCTCAGGATGCATGTCTGCAAATCCGCCAATGCGTGGCAGCAGCCATTTCACGGAAAATGAACCCGGGCACAGAAGCTCAAGGTGCCGCACCCCTTTGGTAGAATGCGCAGGCGTCGCCCTCTCGAGATCATCAAACAGCCTGTGCAACGCTCCCGCGTAACGTTCGCCTGCTTTGGTGAGACGGGTCACGCCATTCGTCTTCGCGAGCAACCGAATCCCCAGCGTTTCTTCGAGCCGCTTGATTTGCCGGCTTACGGCGCCGTGCGTGACGCAAAGCTCTTCGGCGGCCGCGACAAGTTTGCCGTGGCGCGAGTAGGCCTCGAAGGCGCGCAGAGCGTTGAGCGGAGGTAGCGTGCGTTTCATACGCAGAGTTTAGCGCACCACTGCCAATGCAAGGGAGCGGAGAAAGCCCTCGGGTCCTCGCGTCAATCGAGACCCGGCGAAAATGGCCCAAGAAATCAAGGATTAGTGTGCAGCGGCACGCGCTTCGGCGAATGCCGGTGCGCGTGCCCGACCGGATCAGAACTGCAAGGTGAAGCGCGAGCCGACGCTCAGATCTTGCCCGGGCTGGCCGGATCCAGCCTGATTGAGATCCATCTGCCCCGAGAAGCTCAGATGAGCCGCGCCGCCCAATATCGGCCGGGCGTAGAGCAACCCAGCAAGCAGCTCACGGTCTCCGTTCGAGATCTTCCATTTGTCGGTGACGACACCGAACGCGCCGGTCTGACGATCGACAATCTGCCATGACGTGTAATCGAGCGTACCGCTCTCAACATGCAATGGCTGCGTAAGCGAGATACGAAGGGCGTCATCCTTCTCCACGATGCCGAGCTTGTTGACCGCAAGCTCAAAGGCGGTTGAAGTGACGCCGCCGTCGCCGACCGCAATCGCAGAATTGGCGAATGAAGTTGAACGTGTCTTGCCGGCGGTTGCCGAGGCGGCAAGCGTCGTGTTGCTGCCGAGATCGAAGCTCGCATCCGCGGTCACCGCATCGGTTTGAGCGCCACCCGAGAGAGCGAAGGCGCCGACGCCTTGCACGCCTAGCAGGCCCGTTGCTTCATCAAGGAGCGTGTATGAAGCGTGTAGCTTCATCCAGGTCGTCGGCTCATAGCCGAGCTTGACGAAAGTCGCCGATGCGTCATAGGCGGGAATGCCTCTGACGACCGCCTGCACCTCGTGGGTCATCGGATTTACGAAGGTGTCGTCGCTGATATTCTGAGTGAACCCAAACGACATCGCTACTGTCTTGGACAGTTGTGCCGAGCCGCCGGCATAAAGGCCGCCCGACGCAAAGCCGAGAATGGGATTCACGCCGCCGGTTTTGACATCATAGTCTGTGTGCAGGCCAAGGCCTTGAATGCTTCTGAGGAAGGCTGCTCCCGAGCCATAGCCGAAGCTCAGATCAGTGCTGGTGGCCGCATTGTGGAAGGCATAGCTCGGCTCGAAAGCCAGCGAATTGTTACCGCTGAAGTAGCTCGAGTCGGAAGCATCTTTTGCCGTTGCAGTCATCGCGAAGCTCCACGAGCCAAGATCGGCGCTCGGCGTCGAATAGCTTGCGAAGTCAGTGAGAGCATTGCCCGCGAAACCATAGGTTCCGTTGGCCCAGCCGATCATACGGCCATACATATAGCGCTGGATGCGATAGGAAGAGCCGTTGCGCGTGACGCTCTGGCCGTAGACAAGCGAGCTGAGCGGAATGGCGAAATCGCGATAGGTAGCGTCGAAATATTCGGTCGCGTAGATCCAAGCGCCTTGTGCCTGCCAGGTGCCAAGTTGGCTTTGCGACAGAAGCGACTTCTTGAGATTGACCGGGAGGATCTGGTTCCAGCCCTGGAAGATGAGGAGATTGTCATAGTTGATTGGCGACATGGCCGCTTGAACGTCGAGCTCGCCCCAGCCATAGACCGGATCAACGCCCGGCGCGCCGAGATCCTTGGCGCTCTGTAGGATCATCTGGACGGTGTCCTTGGGATAGTTCTGCAGCCAGGGCCAGCGGTTATACATAAGCGCCAGCGTGCCCGAGACGAGCGGCGCGGCAAAGGAAGTGCCGGACTCGCGCATAAGGCCACCGTGATTGTCGGAGACGAGGATGAGCTCGCCTGGCGCGACGATGAAGTGGTTCATCAGTTTGTCTTTGGGCTGACAGGTACCGTAGGTCTTCACACACGCGGTGCCTGGTCGATTGGAAAAACTCGAGATCGTGCCGTCAGGCCCGACCGAACCGACAATGATGTAATTGTCAGTCGGTACCCACGAGTTTTCGTTCAGGTCGGTTGTTTGCGCCTTGCCGTCATTGCCTGCGGCGAGAACGAAAACGACATTGTGGAACTGATTGTAGAGCGAGGGATCCATGATGATATCGGCGATACCCTGATGGAGCGTCCATCCGGGAACACCAAGCGACATGTTGACGACTTCGACGCCTTTGCTGGCGAGCGCCGTCATACCGTTTCGTACGTCTTGGAACGAGGCAGTGCCTGTCGAATCGAAGGGATTGTAGTTCACGACTTTGGCGTTGGGGGCGATGCCCATCGCGCCTTTGCCATCCATCTTGGAGAAGATGAGACTCGCGACTTCAGCGCCGTGGTCGTTCTGATAGGTCGTATAACCACCGGCGGACGTGATGTTGCTGTACATCTCTGTGCCCGGAGCAATACTAGCATCGAGCAAGCCGAAGACCGTTGTCGCCCCTGCGCCTTGATCTTGAGTCAGCGCGGGCTGCCAATCGATCGCGCCCATCCACCAATCGACATGGTCCATGCCGGTGAAGTTCATCAGGCCGTCGTACCAGTCGATCATGAAGCGCGCACGCTTCTCGTCGGTCGCGCCGCTAAAGCTTGAAGGATTAGAGAGGCTGAAGCCGTATTTGGCGAAAAGCGGGGCGGAGAAGCTCGCCCAGGTCTTTCCGCTCTTCTGAATTGCGGGGCTCCATGTTGCGGAGCTCGTGCTGTCAAAATCCTGCAACATCGCCTGAAGCGACGTGTACTGAGCGCTTGTCGAGCTCGAATACGGCGCAAGACCCGACCAATAAGTGGCGATGTTGCCCCACTTCGTTCCGAGATTATCCCAGAACGGCGCGGCCTGCCCCCACATCGAGGATTGGGCGATCGTCCCCCAGAAATCTCCGCTCGTGTCAGTGAAAGGATTGATCTTACCCCAGAACGGATTGATCTTACCGTAGAACGGATTGATCTTGCCGTAGAACGGATTGATCTTCCCGTAGAAGGGATTGATCTTGCCATAGAGGCTGGCAACGGGCCGGCTCGCGCTGGCAGTCGAGGTGCTGGGAGAGGCGCTGCTCGAGGCCGCATCCGCGGCGCCGGCCGTAGCGACCGCCATAACAGCGACTGCCGTCCCGGCGAACAGGCGGGCCCTAAGGCTAAGCAACAAGACCACCAAACCCTCCACTATTAACCAACACTTCCGCAACTCTTCCGACAATTTGAAGGCAAGAGGTTATCTTGCCGTAAACAATCTTAGTAAATCTCAGTATTTTCCGCAGGATTTCGCGGGTAATACTTAACGGCAAGGCGGCCATTTGTACCAAGATCGAACAGATGCCCCCAATCGAAGGGTAAGAATGCGTTTTGAAATCTTGTGCACATGGTAAACGCCCTCTTCGATTACTTGTACTCTTCGGGTATCGAGGCGCTCTTCGGCCAGCGACATCCACGGGTTCTCCCGCAGCAGGATGCGTACCAGTCACGGCAAACGCGGGTTAAGCGAGAAAAAGGCGAAAATCTCAGAGCCGCCGCGCCAAGCGGGAGCTCGCGAGTGTTTCAGATCAGGATCTGCAAGCCTTCGGCAGAGCATCGAGCACAAGATTTGTGTCTCGATGAGACACTCTCGTGCGTCGTACCCCCAAAAATTGTCCTGGCTTCGAGCGCCGGAAAGGCACTTCAGACATACGCTGCGCGAGTGGAACGGCGGCTGACTTGAAATGGCACACTGGCTTTTGTCAGGAGGCCGCCAATACAGCATGCTTAGCCTGATGCGCGATCACACGTTGCGCAGGCAAGTGAATGCGCGCTGTGGTGCCTTTCTCCAGCCTGCTCATGAGCGTGAAGCTGCCACCGTGAAGCTCCGCCAGCGACTTGACGATTGGCAGGCCTAGCCCGATGCCGCCTCTTGAACGCGCGAAGGTGTCCGCAACTTGGCCGAAGGCCTCCATTACAGGCTCGAGCTTGTCCTCCGGGATGCCGATGCCGTTGTCGGCGACGATAAGATCGAGGCCTCCATCTCCCGTGCGCTCAAGCCGGACATCGATGACGCCATGATCGTCTGTAAACTTCATGGAGTTCGAAACGAGATTTATGAGGATCTGGCGCATGAAGCGCTCGTCCGCGCGAACCATTACGGCAGGCTCACAGGCCGCGATACGAAGTATCTTACCCGCGCTTCGCGCTTCCTCTTGGAACATGCGCAAGACATCCTCGACTGTCGCGCCGAGGTCAAAATTCTCCTCGTGCAGCGTCGCCTTGCCGGCATCAATTCGGGCCATGTCGAGAATGTCATTGATGATTGACAAAAGATGGCGCCCACTGCCCAGAATATCGTTCGAATAGCCCTTGTAAGCTGGGATTCCGCTCGCTCCCAGAAGCTCTTGCGACATGATCTCGGCGAAGCCGATGATCGCATTGAGCGGCGTGCGCAGCTCATGACTCATATTGGCAAGGAACTGCGATTTGGCATGACTTGCGCGTTCGGCGTCTTCCTTGGCCACGCGTAGCTCGCCCTCAGTCTCCTTGCGCAGCACAATCTCCTCGTCACGCTCGGCGACAGTCTCCTGCAGCTCGATGTTGGCACGATTGATGGCGTTGCGGTGACGCCGGATCGAGAGATAACCCCAACCGATCCACCCAATCACAAGAATGCTGATGACCGAGATGCTGGTGGATAAGATCACCTGCACCGCAGCTTGAGATCTGGCCAGGCGGATATCGCGGTTGAGCTGTTCGGTTTTGAGCTTCTCGATCTCGAGCTTCTGGGTGGCAAAATCAAACTGCGCGCCGAGCAAAGCCTGATTGACATTGGCCGCGACAGCCCGGCCCTCGTCATCGAGCCGCTTGAACGCCTCGTGGTGCGCCAGCGCATGAGCATAGTTGCCGGCTGAAAGATAGATTTTATAGGCCATTTCGTGCATATCGCGGAACGGCGTTGTTGTGGCCTTGAGATCTACGCCCTGAAAGGTCTTCTCGATATCGCTGACCGCCGCACTCGTGACGCCGCGCCGATATTCAATTTCCGCCTTGACGCCCCAGATGAAGCGAGACCAATCACCATCGTCTTCGTGTGCGATTGTGGCAAGCGCCTTGTCGGCGGTCGCCTGGGCCGCGCGGAGCTCGCCCTTCTTGACGTAGACCGAAGCAATGTTTGTCAAGATGCGCGCCCGCAGGAGCTTACTGTCCAGACCCTCGCTGATCTTCAGCGCGCGCTGGAAATCGGCCAAGGCATCGTCGTAGCGGCCGAGCTGCTTGAACGCATCAGCGAGGTTGTTCGCATTTGCAAGATCGAGCGGTGGGTCTCCGGAGTAGACCTCATGCGCTCGCTCGTAATATTCGATTTCCCGCCTGAAATCATGTGCCGCATCATAAATCGATCCGAGACCTTGTAGCGCCATCGACTGGCCGCGCGCATCGCCGACCGCAGCGAACACATCATGCGCGGCATGATAGCTCTTGAGTGCCAATCCCAGATCGCCCATGAGATCGGCAATCCGCGCAAGTGACAAATTGAGATCCCCATCAAGCTTCGTATCAACGCCGTCGCTCCTCGCGAGCTCAAGCGCACGCTCTACAGTAGTGCGCGCATCCTGAACCCGATTGATGCGCGCGAGGGCCTCGGACTGAAGCCAAAGGCTGGTTGCGAGGCCCTGCGAGACGCGCGGCGATCTCGGCCAATCGGCTGCGAAGTCCTCGGCCTCGCGCGCTAAATCGAGCGCGTGACCGGGGTCGCCCATCATCGACCCTTTGGCGTCAGCAATATATTTCTGGAATGCTGCCCACTTAGCGTCATCCGGGCGCGGCTCATCCGCCGGCATCAGATTTCTTGCGCTAATCGGGCCGATGCCAAAGAGCAAGAGCGCGATGGCTATGAGGAAAATCCTCAATGTCACTCCCGCCCTCATTGCCCGCTTTTCGCAATATTCAAAAGCTATCGAGTTAGAATTGATAAGTGCTTACGGCTGACTACCTGCGACAACATTACAATCGCCGGATATCTCATTGCTTTGCATCACATATTTCGTGGCGCTTGCTGCGTATTCGTGAAAAAGCAATCTTGGTTAACCGCGCATTTCCCATAAGGCCCTATGCGCGTCTGTTTTGCGTAACACAGGCTTCGACGCCGCGACATTCATCCTCATGCGTTCGGACCACGCCGCTGGTCGCGATCGGTCCATACTCAATTTCTTCATTGGGCCTTGCACGACGGCCAAGGTGACTCGCTCAGTCTCGGCCACGTGCCGTTCCTCGACCGCGTCGTGAGGCAGATCGAGACCACTTGCGCCACAACGCTCAAGGCCCATCCGTAATATCAGGCGGCCCGCGGAGGATTACTGGAAGGGCCGTCTTGGGTTCATTTCCTTTGGAGCCGCGAGTTGCGCCGCCCCATCCAAGTCCACGCTCAAGAAATGAGGGCGCCACCGGCTGTTTCAGATCCTTCAAGAACGTGCCGGAACTGTGACGGCGCCCACAAAGCAGATGTGGTAAATTTGGCGCCGGCCGATGCGCTTAAGTGGCCGGCTCTCGAACAGATCGAGTGAGCGCATTGGGGGATGAGTGCAATTGGGGGACTATTGCTGCGGGTATGCATTTTCTTTCGGATGCGCCGCCAAACTGCGCGTCCGGCCGGCGACGGCGGCAGGCGTTCCTTTCGAAGCGCCATGCAATGCGCCCCGCTTTTGCTCACCGCCTTCCAAGCTGCACTTGCGCAGACCTCAACGGCTGCGGATAGCCCTTCTGCGAACGAGGAGACGCTCCAAACAATCGTCGTCACTGCGGAAAAGCGCGCGGAAGACCTACAAGATTTGCCGTCGTCCGTGTGGGTGGCAACCGACGAGACGCTCGAGCGCGCGCATGTGCGGGACTTTGATGACTTGGTACGGATTGCCCCATCGCTCACAATCACCAAGACCACGCAGCCGGCCAACAGCAGCATAAATATTCGTGGTGTTGGCACCTATGCATTTTCGATCGCGACAAAGCCAAGCGTTTCGGTCATCGTCGATGATGTCCCGCAACCTTTTCAGGCCCAAGCGTTCAAGGCGCTTTCGGACGTTGCGCAAATCGAAGTGCTGCGCGGCCCACAGAGCACCCTGTTTGGTACATCGGCCACTGCCGGCGTCATCAACATCACGACGCAAGCGCCGGGCGCCGCCGCGTCGGCTGGCGCGCAAGTCATAGGGACCGACGATGGAGAGCGCCGTTTCAACGGCTTTGTCTCGGGCCCAGTCAGCGACAAATTGAAAATTCGTTTGGCTGTTGGCGCAGACTATTACCGGGGCAATCTCTATAACGTTTTCGATAATCATTGGGTCGACGGCCAAAACGATGTTGAGGCGCGCGCCAAGATCGTGTTCGAACCCACAACGGATTGGACGATCACATTGTCGCCGTACTGGGACAACACGAGAGCTTCTTGTTGTACCTCGGCTTACTATGCCGTCAGCCCAGGCGTCACATTCGGCAAGTTCGGCGGATTTGCCGCCTCGCAAGCCGCGATCCTCAATGGCATCTCGCCCAACCCTCGCAACCGGCTGATATCCGCCGATGTCGACCCACGGGGCGATGCCGTCGACTTAGGGAGCGGCCTCAAAGTCGAGCGGAGGCTCGGCGGTTACACACTGCTTTCGATTACTGGCTACAATCAATACGACTTACACGACAATCAAGACACTGACGGTACTTCGTTCAACTGGGGGCCGGGTGGCGCCAATGTACCGGGCGCCGTGGCCGGCGGCTCAGCCAATGGCGGTTGGTTCAAGGTCAATTCGATCAGCGAGGAGATAAGGCTCGTCTCGCCGGACACTGACCGCCTTCGCTACGTCATCGGTTTCTTCTACAGCCACATTAATTCTGGGCGCTCGTTTGTGCGGGGATCGAACACGCTTAGCCAAGACGGCACGCTGACGACGGTTCCGCCAACGACGTCGGCCTATTCAACCTATCTCGCGCACGCCTCCGACACCAACTACGCTCTCTACGCGCAGTCGACCTATGACCTAACGCACAGCCTAAGTATCGTCGCCGGACTGCGCATCAACCATGAGGAGATCAGCTACTGGCTGGTCGACCGGTTCAACAATGTGAGCTTTGGGATTCCCAATTGCTCGGCAGCCACGTCCAGCGGCCTTAAAGCCTCGACCTGTAACAGCTTTGATTCCGCGACTGGCAGGGCAGCCATCACCTATCACTTCACCCCGTCGATCATGCTCTTTGGCGGCTACGACCGCGGCTATAAGGGCGCTGCTTACGACCTCACCAGCACTTACACGATGCGCGCTGTCGTCACCGCGCCAGGCCCGGACAAGGGCTTTCCGATTGGGGACGCTGTCGCCGCCAAACAACCGATCGCTCCCGAGACGGTTGACGCCTTTCAGCTTGGCATCAAAGGCGAGACGAGTGGGTGGGCGATGTGGAGCGTCACGCTGTTCGACGAAGTGTTTCACAGCTTCCAGGCTCAGAGCCGTGATGGTCTTACGCAGCAGAATGTTCTTAACAGCATTGGTCGGGTCACAACCCGCGGCGTCGAGATGGAACTATCCGCCTATCTGGACGAGAACTTCACGCTGAACGCCAGTGGCGCCTATGATGAGGCGACAATCGACGACTTTCCCAATGCCGCTTGCTTTTCGAATCAGACGGCGGCTCTGGGCTGTGTTGGCGGCCAACAAGATCTTTCGGGCAAGCCGCTCTTCGATGCGCCGAAATGGAATTACAGCCTCACTGGTGAATACGACCATCCCCTGATCGGCGATTATAGAGCGATCGCGATAGTGAGCTGGCATTGGCAGTCCACGGTATTTCACAACCTCCTGCAAGATCCCGACTCCATCCAAAAGTCATACGGAATCCTGAACCTGACGATTGGCCTTCAAAGCGATCACTGGCGGCTGACTGCGTTTTGCATCAACCTGCTCAATGAGAGCTACTCTCTGGCAAGGGGGCGCGATGGCAATTGGAATATCAATCCTTATGGCGCGTCGGCGGGCCCGATAACTGACGCAATCAAGTGGACCCCGGGGCGCGACAGCGCGCGCTATGTCGGCGTCGAACTTGGCGTTCGCTATTAAGAGCTGCGCGCGTAATGAGTTGGACGAACCACGCCCCCATGTCTCAGACCGGCTTGCTATTGGCGCTCGCCGAGCGAGATTGGATAGGCCGTATTGCGAAGCACAAGCATAGGATCGGCGGGCTCAATGCCTGGATGCGGCTGACCCACAAGAACCACAGTCTGCTTGTCCAATGTCTTGGCGTTGTCCGGCAGCTTATTGATTGTTAGCACGCCGAGCCTGACGAGCCTGCGTGTCTCCGGCCAAGCAACCGACGGATCTTCGATCTTGTCGCCCGGCTCAGCGATTTGCGCGTACCAGTCAAAGACAATCGGGCCGTTGGCGACGCGCCGCATGATGTCCTCCTGCAGATAGTTGGGGCCACGGCTCTTCAGTTCCTCAGTCTTGAGATAATGTTCTCCGGCACGCGGCACATAGCGATAGCGCACGAAGACAGACTGCCCCTCTCCATTCGTCCACTTGAACGAATTGATTCCGAAGTAAGTCGCCGTTGCGTAAGAAGCCGGTTGCGTCAAGCTGGCCAAGAAAGCCCGAGAGATCGGGCGGGTCAAGAGGAACTGCTCGACCGGCGTTGGATGTTGGACGCCAGACCCGCTTGCGCCAACGGCACGTAGGAACGTCGCAAACTCATCTGCGGTCGCCACAATGAAACCATTGTGCTGATCACTGGCAAAATCATAGTCCGTGCCATCACTCGCCTTGATCTTAATCGTGAGCCCGGTCGGCATCGCGGCGGCGCTATCGGTATCGGGAATATCCGGAATGCCGGCAAAATCCGAGAACCGAGCAATAATCGGCAGAGTCCCGCCTGCGAAAATTGGCGCGCTGGTTAGATTCTGCGCGTCCTTGGACGGAGTAAAAGTGCCTGTCATGATAACGCCCTTGGTATGCACCGCGCGCGCGTGATGCTCGCCGAATGCGGTGTGCAATGCGTTGACTAGATCGAGGGGCGTTTGATTAGGCAGAACTGGTGGAGGCGCGACATCCTTGGCTGATGCCGACGGCGCCATCGTGGCGACGAGAAGTGCGGCCGCGCTTAGGAAGCATGCACCGTAGACTGCCTTTGAACTTGCTCTCTTCACCCTTGCCTCCCTCCGGTTGTTGTGCACCGAGAGAGCCAAGCTTCCATAGAGTGATCGACTTGAATATCTCCGACTGGGGATGCGTCAGCCTACCCAGTTGAGGTCGCTCGGTCAGAGATCGATGATGCCGCGCTTCACCGCCTGCGTGACCGCCTGTGTGCGATCATTGACATCGAGCTTGGCGAATATGCTTTTCAGATGCGCCTTGACCGTGTCCTCGGAAACAGAGAGATCTCTTGCAATCTCCTTGTTCGCGCGGCCTGCAGCGACCAGCCGCAGCACACCGATCTCACGATCGCTGAGACTGTCCTCTCCAGTATGTAGTGCGATCTCCTGTGCTATGTCAGCCGGTATATGGCGGCGGCCACTGTGGACCACGCGGATCGTATCGAGAAGTTCCTTGCGAAGTGTTCCCTTCAGAAGGTAACCGACCGCGCCGGCCCTCAGCGCGCGAAGCGCTTGCACGTCGCCGGCATAGGTCGTCAGCACAATGATCCGCGCATTCGGAAACTCTTCGCGAATCTTGACGATGGCGTCGACGCCGTTGAGATGGGGCATCTGCAAATCCATCAGGGTTACATCGGGCTTCAGTTTGCGAAACGCCTCAACCGCTTGAGACCCATCTTCGGCCTCACCGACAAGCATCATGTCGGGTTGCGGCTGAACAACGGCCGCAATACCCTCACGCAACATGGGGTGATCGTCGACTGTCAAAATCCGAATACGATCTCCAGTCTCACGTGACATGGCTCATCCCTCGCCGAGTGCGTACCGCCAAAATCGTAGGCGGCGAGCTGGACGTTTAGCGTATGCAAGCGCAGCCGGCACTGTGATGTCGATCTCCGTGCCGGCTCTGGCTCTGCTGGACAATGTGAATTCCGCCTCGATCTTCTGAGCCCGCTCACGCATTCCTACAAGACCGAAATGACCCTGACGCCCGCCCATCTCAAGAACCTTAGAATCGATGCCGCTGCCATCATCGCGAATTCTCACTTGCAGGCTTGCCCGATGATAGAGGACATTGACCTCGATGTTCTTGGCATTAGCGTGCTTTAACGCGTTCAACACGGCCTCATTGCAAATTCTGGTGATTTCATCGTTCACGACAGGATGAAGCACGCAGGGTGTGCCTTCGACAATCACCCGAAAATTTGGTGCGCCCTGACCGAAGTTCTTCACTGCATCGCGCAGGGTTTGCGGCAAATCTTCAGCGGTGTCGACGCCACGCAAGTTTCGAACACGATCCCGGCCTTCAGCCAGTACCTCGTCTCCCCGAGTCATCGTCTCTTCGATCAACTGTCGAGCCGGCTCGTCGGGCGGAATGCTGTCCGCCACCGACTGGAAGCGCAACATCAAGCCCTGAAAGCCTTGTAGAAGCGTGTCATGAAGCTCCCGAGCAATCCGCTCGCGTTCCGACAAACGCGTCTCGAGCTGAGCGCGCATGTGCGCCGAAACCTGCGCGAGCCGTGCCCGATATGCACCCCAGAGAAGCGCCGCGCCGGTAACCACGCATAGACCAAGAAACGCCTTTGATTGAAGGAAAGTCGGTGGAGTTGAGAATGTGAAACCTGCGCCCTCGTCATTCCAAACACCGTCACTGTTCGCCGCGACAACTCGGAATCGATATTGGCCGGGGCCTAGCCTCGTATAGAAGGCTTGTCGCCGATTACCTGGGTCAACCCAATCCTCGTCAACGCCATCAAGCTTATAGCGAAAGCGCACGCGTTCCGGAATCGACAGGCTTAGCGCGGTGTAGCTGATCTCGACATTTCTTGTTCCCGCTGCGAGCGCAACACTCGAAGGCCACGCGTAGTCGCGGCCATTAACTGTCAGTGAGCGGATGACCACAGGCGGGGGCAGCGGGTTGTGATAGAGATTGTTCGGATCAATCCACACCAGCCCTTTCCCGGTTGTGAACCAGACGCGGCCATCGGGGCCCGTCGCCACAGTGCTTCCGTAGACGGCACCGTAAGG
>JBAQHC010000130.1:0-2408 GCA_049288095.1 Alphaproteobacteria bacterium
GACGCAGAATCGGCCTCATCGACGTTCGCGCCGGCGCGAAGCCAGGCTCATTCTCCGGCTATGGTTCAACTTGGGGAAACGTCGACGCCTATGGAACGGCGTTTCAAAAAGGCGCCTTTGCGGACACGCTCGCGGCGTGGCGCGCCAGAGCCAAGCTTCCCAAAATGCTTTTGCAGCACGGCGGCTGGGGCCTCACCGCCGAGGACATGCTGCCGGCGGGGCAATACACCAAGATGGAAGAAGACGCGAAGGGCCTCCGTGTCGAAGGCCAGCTCTTCGCGATGAGCACCGATCGCGGCCAAATGATTTATGAGGGCCTGACAAGCGGCGAGCTCGATGGTCTGTCGGTCGGCTTCGTGCCGAAAAAATGGATCGCCGGCGATGGCGAAAGCGAGCCCCTAAAGACGTTTACGGCTGTCGATTTGTGGGAATGTTCCATCGTGACTTTCCCCGCGAATGACGCTGCCACGGTTGATGCGGCCCGCGACATGCCGGCATCGGCGCGCATGTCTTTAATGGCAGAGCTCCGCAACGCCGGCCTGCCGCCCGCCGAAGCCGAGCGCGCGCTCGCTGCGATCAACGATTATATATCGCGCTCGCCCAATGGCCCCGAGCTGCGCGATTATGTTCGATGGTGCGATGCCTTCCGCTCGAAGCATGAGCCGCGCAACTAAGGAGGCGACATGCCTGATACCGCCGCCGCCCTCGTTATCGCGCTCGCGGCTAAGTTCGACACCTTCGAGCGAGACATGAAACACGCCTCGGGGGTATTCGATGCGGAGGGCAACAAGATCGCGCGCCGCCAAAAGCAGCTCGTGAAGGATTTGAGCAATTGGCCGGTGAAATTCACCGGGCTCGATAGGCTCACCGGCTTGCTCACCGGGCTCACCGCCGTGGGCATGGTGGCGCTCGTGCAAAAGTCGCTCGATGCGGCGGCCTCGATCGGCGAGATCGCCAAGCGCGCCGGCGTGACCACCGACCGATTGCAAGAGTTGCGGTATGCCGCCTTGCAGGGCGGCGCCAGCTTCAATGATGTGGATGAGGCACTCACTAACCTCAACGTCAATTTCGGCCAATTTGTCACGCTGGGCACCGGCAAGGCCGCGCCGACCTTTCGCAAGATCGGACTCGACGCCGCAATCAATGCCGGTCAAGTCAAAGATGCCGCGGGCGCGTTCGATTTCATCATCAAGAAGCTCGGCACCTTCGGTTCGGAAAGCCAAAAGGCGGCCATTCTCGCCCGCACGATGGGCCAGGATGTGGGACCAAAGCTGCTCGAAACAGCGTCAAAAGGCACCGCCGGAATTGCGGCGCTTTCCGCCGAGGCACTTAATCTCAATATGGTGCTTTCGGGCGATACGATCGCGAGCGCCAAGAGCGCCAATGACGAGCTAAAGCGCCTCTTCAAAGAAATCGAAACGGTCGGCATCAATGCGATCGCGCAGCTCGCGCCCGAAATTGAAGACCTCGCCAAGCAAATCGCCGCGGGTCTGCCCGATCTCATTACATGGGTCGAAAAGTGGGCGTCGTTTTTCGGGCTCATCACGCTTTCGCCACTCGCCAAGCTCAACGTCGAACTGGCCGATGCGCAAGCAAATCTCGCGAAGCTCCAAAAACTCCACGACCAGAGCACCGGCCTATTCGGCGCCGATGTTTTCGTTGTGCCCGGCGCGCTCAAAGCGGCCGAGCAGCGCGTTATCGATCTGCAATATCAGGTCGCGCAAGCGCAGATGGCAGCGAAAGGTACCGCGGCCGGCACCGGCGGCACCGGCGGCGGCGGAACGGCGCCGCGCCTCACGGTGCCGGCTACCCAAGCCGATATCAATTTAAAGGGCCGCCAGAACGCAGCGGCGGCGCAAGCGGCGCTCGATATGCACACGGCCTATGCCGCGCTCCTCGCCGCCCAGAACGCCGGGCAAGTGGCATTGCTGCAAGGCCAGGCGGGATATTTCCAGGCGGTGCGCACGCAAATCAACGACGAATACAAGGCGCGTTATCAGCGCGCCCAAGACGATCTCAAAAAGCAAGAGGCCGATTTATCCAAGCTCGGCACCGATTGGGCGGGCTATCAGCAAGCCAAGGCGAATTTGGAGCAGGCCGCCGATTCTCAAATTCAAGCCGCCGCCGTCGAGCGCAACGAAAAACTGCGGCAGCTCGATTTGGAATTGCACACCAAGGCGATCGAGGCCACCGATCAATTGCGCACCGGCCTCGAGGACGTCGGGCTCGCGGCAACGCATGGTTTCAAAAGCGCGAAGACGGCGGTAGCCGATCTCTTAAGCGAAATGGCGCAATTGATCCTCAAGCTTTATGTATTGCAGCCGCTCATTCAAAGCGTGCTCGGCGCGCCCGGCACACCCGGCGGCTTTGGAAATTTCCTCTTTAGCATTTTCGGCTCGGGCCTCGGC
>JBAQHC010000131.1:0-1850 GCA_049288095.1 Alphaproteobacteria bacterium
TGAACTTGCCTCCCAGTTTCGGCGGGGTGTAACTGCCTTTTCCCACCAATGGTCCCTTACGGATGAAGAACTCGTTAGCGACGTTTTCGAAAGTCAGTATTTTTTCCGGACTACCCTTAACGAAGACGACGCGCCTATCGATGTCCACATCCGCTACGTTGGCTTCGAGCAAGTCGGCCGCCAGTTCAACGATCTGACGCCGAATCTCGTCGCCAGCCTGCTTGACTGCGTGGCCGGACATAAGCGTTTGGCGGCTGGCGTACGCGCCGAAATCGTGGGGCGTCGTCTCGGTGTCGGCCGATACAATTCGCACATCCTCGTAGTTGATGCCCACGGCTTCGGCCGCCATCTGCGCCAGAATTGTGTCGGATCCTTGGCCAATATCTACCGCTCCGATATAGAGGGTCGCGGTATCTCCCTGCTCGCTAATCTTGATGACGGCAGCAGCGTGGGGCAATCGAGTACGATAGATGGGATAACCGGCGCCTGTGATGAAGCCGCCGCATCCAATGCCAATGCCCTGTCCCGGTGGGAGCTTGCCCTTTTTCCCTGCCCAGTCGGAAATCTCCGTGGCTTTTTCCAAACAGGCCGTGAACTCACAGGAGTTGACCTTTAGATCGTTAAGCGTCGTGGTATTCGGCCGGCGCGCATTCACCTTGCGTATTGCGATAGGATCCATGCCCAGCTCTTTGGCGATCATGTCCAGTTGGCTCTCGAAGGCGAAGCGCGGCTGCGGAGCACCGTGCCCCCGTTGCGCGGCGCACGAGGGCAGGTTCGTATGCACGCGGAACCCATCGAACTTAAAGTGGTCAAAGTCGTAGATAAGCGGCAGCATCGCTCCCGCATAATAGGCTGATGCAATGCCGAGACCTGTGTACGATCCGCCGTCGATGATGAATTTGGCATGCACGCCCAAAATTTTGCCTTCTTTGGTAACGCCGGTGGTTAGCTCGATGTGCTGGGCGTGCCGTCCGCGGTTATGAAAAAACACTTCTTTGCGGTCAAAAACTATCTTTACCGGACGGCCGGTTTTCATCGCCAGCGCGGCGCTGACGTACTCGGCCGCCGAAGCCTCCAGCTTCCCGCCGAAGCCGCCGCCAACGAAGGCCTTGATCACACGTACGTCACCCATCTTCAGGCCGAACACGCGGGCGATATGGTACTGAAAGTAATGAGGCGATTGGCTGCTGGACCAGATGGTGAGCTTGCCGTTCTCCCACTTACTGATGGCCGCGTGGGGATCCATGGGAACGTGGGTGGCCCGATTTCCCTGAAAGCAATCGGTCCGGACGACATAGCTCTCCCGGAAAGCCTTTTCCACATCGCCGAAGTCTTGGTGAATTTCCACGCTGATGTTGCGCTCGTACTGCGGATGTATTTGAGGTTGACCTTCATCCATCGCCTTGAGAGGGTCGAGAACCGCCGGCAGCACCTCGTATTCGACATCGATCAAACCGAGCGCTT
Organism: Alphaproteobacteria bacterium; assembly: GCA_049288095.1. Classification (GTDB taxonomy): domain Bacteria; phylum Pseudomonadota; class Alphaproteobacteria; order CAWBKL01; family CAWBKL01; genus CAWBKL01. The sequence goes on from JBAQHC010000131.1 coordinate 1,465, forward strand.
TGACAGCGGTCTCCTCGTCCACTGCCGCCACGGCGGCAACTTTGTCACCGACCTGAATCACCTTCTCGATGGCGAGTATGGTCTCGTCGTAGCGGGCCGGGGAAATGCCGTAAAAGGTTGATGGAACGTCCCTTGCTGTAATAACAGCCTCAACCCCCGGCAGTTCCATCGCCTTGGAGGTGTTGATATTGAGGATCCGAGCGTGGGCGTGGGGACTGCGCAGGAGTTTTCCGATGAGCATCCCGGGCACCTTTAAATCACCCGCGTATTTAGCCCGGCCGGTCACTTTGTCGCGGGCGTCGATTTTAGGGACACTCTTGCCGATTACTGAAAAGCCTTTAGTAGCTGTTTCGCTCATAGGTCACCGTCCTCGCTAACTGTTAGCC
>JBAQHC010000132.1:0-3372 GCA_049288095.1 Alphaproteobacteria bacterium
GCCTCATCCTCGACATACACCATGGGGGCGGCCTCAAGGCTCGAACCGATCACCTTGTTCTTGCGCTCGATCTCGAGCGCGCCGGTGACGGCACGGCGGAAACGCCGACGCAATCGCCACTGCTCAGCGAGCTTATCATCGCGCCATTCCGCCGGGATGTGCGGAAACAGCTTCAAATGGATGCTGTCCGTGTCGGAAGGAAAGCGCGCCAGCCACACCTCTTCCATGGTGAAGCAGAGGATCGGCGCAAGCCAAGCCGTCAGCGCACGGAAGATGTGATCTATCACTGTACGGCAGGCACGCCGGCGATGGCTGTCAGGCCGGTCGCAATAGAGCACGTCTTTGCGGATATCAAGGTAGAAGGCCGAAAGGTCGCCCGTGCAGAAGTTGAACAGCTCTTGATAGACCGCGTTGAAATCATAAGCGGCGTAGCCAGCGCGCACGACACCATCGAGCTCAGCCAGGCGATGAAGCATGAACAGCTCGAGATCGAGGCCGTCACCGGCGAGCTTTTTGATTGCGGTCGCGCTCACCATTTCTTCTTCGTCCAGCCCGTCGAGCGCGCCGAGAAGGAAGCGCAAAGTGTTACGCAGCTTCCGGTAAGCGTCGGCGCTTGCCTGCACGATGGTCGGCCCGAAACGCACATCGTTTTGATAATCCGACGCCGCAACCCAAAGACGCAAGATTTCGGCGCCTTGCTGCGCGCTCACATCCATCGGCGAGAGCACATTGCCTTTGGACTTCGACATTTTCTCTTCGCCCTTTTCATCAAGGACGAAGCCGTGCGTGACGACGGCATCGTAAGGCGCGCGCCCACGAGTGCCGCAGCTTTCCAAAAGCGAGGATTGGAACCAGCCGCGATGCTGGTCGGAACCTTCGAGATAAAGATCGGCCGGCCAGCGCAAGCCCCACTCGCCGTTTTCAAGCGTGAAGGCGTGGGTTGAAGCTGAATCGAACCAGACGTCGGCGATGTCCATCACCTGCGTATAGTCGTCCGGCTTGTGCGCGTTGCCGAGGAAGCGCTCGGGCGGCGAGGTCCACCACGCGTCAGCGCCCTCTATGGCGAAGGCCGATTGGATGCGCTCGTTGACGGCTTTATCCCGCAGCACCTCGCCGGTCTTCTTGTTGACGAAGATCGCAATCGGCACGCCCCAGGCACGCTGGCGCGACAGCACCCAATCCGGCCGGTTCTCGACCATCGAATAGATGCGGTTATGGCCTTGCGGCGGATACCATTTCACGCGGTCGATCTCGGAAAGCGCGACCTCGCGAATTGTACGTCCCTTCAGGTTCGGCCCACCACGCTCGTCGAACCGACGATCGAGCGAGATGAACCATTGCGGCGTGTTGCGGAAGATGACCGGCGCTTTGGAACGCCAGGAATGCGGATATTGATGACGCAACCGGCCTTTCGCGAGCAGAAATCCGCGATGCGCAAGCGCCGAGATCACCGCGCCATTGGCATCGCCCTCTTTACCGTCGGGTGTCATCACGCGCTTGCCAGCGAGAAAGCCGGTTTTATCCGTGTACGTCCCATCCTCATTGACCGTAAACGGGATTTCGATGCGGGCTGGATCACCATCCTTCAGCTGTGCATTGTGTTCTTGGACAAGATCGAAGTCTTCTTGGCCATGCCCTGGCGCGGTGTGCACAAAGCCCGTGCCGGTGTCGGCGGTGACATGATCGCCAGGCAGCAACCGCACTGGAAAGTCGTAGCCAGCGTCTGCGAAAGGATGCGCGCAGATAATTTCGGCGAGATCACCTGGCTCAACTCTTCTGAGACCGATGTTCACATAGTCGATCGCGGCCCCCGCCGTGTCCTTCGGGAGCATTGCTCTCACCAATTCGTCCACGAGAGACTCGGCAACGATAAACTTCTGCCCTCTTTGAATCGAGACAGATGCGGGCCAGCTCTTTATGTCGCGTCCAACCTCGAGCACGACGTATGGAAAATTCTCGCTGAAGGCGATGGCCCGATTTCCGGGGATTGTCCAGGGCGTCGTCGTCCAGATGACGACAAATGCACCTTCGAGCCAGGAGGGCCCTCGTACAACGGGAAACTTCACATAGATCGTGGTCGAGGTGACTTCGCCGTATTCGATCTCGGCTTCGGCGAGCGCGGTCTTTTCAACAATCGACCACATCACGGGCTTCGAGCCACGATAGAGCATGTTGTTCATGAGGAACTTGTGCAGCTCGGCGACGATCGCGGACTCAACCCGAAAATCCATCGTCTTATAAGGATGGTTCCAATCGCCGAGACAGCCAAGGCGCTTGAACTCGGTGCGCTGGATATCCACCCACTTCAGCGCAAACTCGCGGCAAAGAGCGCGCAGCTCTTTCACCGGCAGTGAATCCTTGCTCTTGCCGGCTTTGCGCAATTCCTGCTCGACCGCCCATTCGATCGGCAAGCCGTGGCAATCCCAGCCCGGCACATAAGCCGTGTCGTAGCCGAGCATCCCGCGCGAGCGCACGACGAAATCTTTCAGGATGTGATTGAGCGCGGTGCCGATATGCGCATGGCCGTTGGCGTAAGGCGGGCCGTCGTGAAAGATGAATTGCGGCTCTTGGCGCTTCTTGGCGCCTTCGCGAATGCGCTCATAAAGACCCATCTTCTCCCAGCGCTCGAGCCATTTGGGCTCGGCAGCAGGAAGCCCCGCTTTCATCGGAAAGTCGGTCTGGGGCAAGAAGACGGTCTTGCGGTATTTCGACTCGTTCGGCTCGCGGGCGGCGCCGGGCTTCTCGGACATGGCTGACCTGGCAAATTCTCGACGGGTTGTGGTGCTGGATGGGGCCCCGCGCGTCAAGCGCGAAAGCCAAATTCCCGGCCCGTGAGCTCAGAGGGCGGGGACTGGCCACACCCTTAAGGTCAGGCCGGGCGCCTAATTCGCATGCGGCCCGCTTTGTGTTGCCGAACAATCGTCATGGGCGAGCAAATAGCAGGGCCGCCAGCCGAGGTCCAGAAGGCCGCAAACCGAATGCTAAGCGCTGCCTGGCTAGTCTTGCGTCATGAGCAGTCCCGCCTCCGCCTCTCCGCAGGCACGCCTGCTGTCGCCCTTTCGCGACGCCCGCTGGATCAATGCGGAGCGCGCGGTCGGCTATTCCTGGATTCTCCTCGCGCTTTTGGCGGTTTGGGGCGGCTGGTCCGCGGCGACAACGATTCTGACACCGGGAAGCGATGCGCCCTCGGCGGACTATGTGAGCTTCTGGGCGGCCTCCAAGCTTGCGCTCGCCGGCACGCCGGAAGCGGTTTACGAGCCGATTAAGCATCAAGCCGCCGAGCGCGCGCTCTTTGCGCACACGCCCGAGCGCTATTCCGCATTTTTCTATCCCCCGCTCTTTCTACTCATCTGCCTCCCCCTGTCGCTGGTG
>JBAQHC010000133.1:0-1655 GCA_049288095.1 Alphaproteobacteria bacterium
CGGACATCCCATCGGCCCCGGGGAGGTTCCCTGGGAGAGCTGGGTGGATCCGCTGTCGTTCTGGTTGCCGCTGGTGGTCCTGGCGGCCGCGGCGACGTTGAGCATGAGCCTGCTCATCCACCGCCAATGGGCCCACCGCGAGCGGCTGCGATACCCCATCGCCGATTTCACCAACACGCTGATCGACCAGGCGCCTCAGCGTGCCACCGGCACCATCTTTCGCAACAGGCTGTTCTGGCTGGGGCTGATCCTCCTGCTGTCCATTCGCGTGTTCAACTGCGCCAACAAGTGGGCCGAGACGGGCGTGCAGATTCCCCTGGGCTTCAAGCTGGAGCCCCTGCGGGCGAAGTTTCCCACGTTCGCCGCCATGGAGGAGGCCCGCTACGTCGTGGAACCTCAGATTATTCCCACGGCCGTGGCCTTCACGTTTTTCCTGGCCTCGGACATCGGCTTCAGCCTCGGCGTCACCAGCCTGATCACGCTGGCGGCGCAGATGATCCTGATCCAGATCGGGGTCAACGTCGCCACGTCCACCACCACCGGCGGGCTGCGGGTGTGGGTGAACTTCGGGGCGTTCTTCGGCTACACGCTGGTACTGCTGTACCTGGGGAGGCGGTACTACTGGCGGACATTTAAACAGGCCGTCCTGCTCCGCGCGCAGACCGACACCGACACGGCCAGCGCCTGGGCCGGGCGAGTGTTCCTGCTGTCCTGCCTGGGCATGGCGGCCATCCTGGCGGCGGTGGGCATGGGAATGCCCCTGGCCCTGATTACGGTGGCGCTGGTGATGATCATGTTCCTGGTCCTGGCGCGAATCAACGCCGAGTGCGGCGTATTCTTCTACAAGCCGGAGTGGAACCTATTGCCGGTCATGGGCGGCCTGTTCAGCCTGCCGGTGCTCGGCCCCAAGGCCACCATCATCGCCGGCATGCTGATGATCATCCTGCTGGTCGATCCGTTCGAGGCGTTGATCCCCTACGTCGTCAACGGCTTGAAGATTGCCGACGGGGCCGGCGTCTCTCCCGCCAAGACGTCGTTCACCCAGGCGACCGCCTTCCTCGTCGCCCTGGCCGTGGCTATCCCCGTGGGCCTCTGGGCCGACTACAACTTCGGCAAGGCCGGCGACACCACCGGCGCCACATGGTCCAAAAACCCCTTCTCGGTAGCCGAAAAGGGGCTGACCGACGCGACCCTCAGCGGCCAGTTGAAGCAAAGCGTGGAATGGTCGTCGCTGGACCGTCTGCTGCACATGCACCCCAGCAGCATGTTCCTCTGGGCGGCCGGGGCGGGTATCGCGGGCGTGCTGCTGCTGGGCGGCTTGCGATTGCGATACCCCTGGTGGCCGCTGCACCCCGTTGTGCTGCTGGGCTACGGGGCTTGGACCATGGGTAAGTTCGGCGCCTCGTTCCTGCTGGGTTGGGCCGTCAAGACAGCCATCATGCGGCTCGGCGGCCCCAGGGCCTACCAGCAAGGCAGGCACTTCATGATGGGGGTCATCGCGGGCGACTTGTTCGGCGGGCTGATCTACATCCTGACCAACTACATTTATTACCTCGTCACGGGCACCCAGGCCTCCGGCGCCATGCTGGTCCTGTGGTGAGCGAGTCCAGAAGCGGTTTCATAACCATGTGGCACGCCCGCCCTCGGGCGTGGAA
>JBAQHC010000134.1:0-9367 GCA_049288095.1 Alphaproteobacteria bacterium
GCCATCGGACGCATCATCGATCTCTTCCCGCCGAACGAATGCGACAACTTCTTCAAACACGCCGGATATGGACGCGATTAAGTGGAAATTGCTCTAAGCTCCGGCCTCGGGGGCCGAGCTTGGCATCTCGACATCACGCCGGCGAGGATCGGGCAAGATCCACAGCAACACCGCAGCATCGATCGGGATCAGCGCCTTGATCCAGAGATAAAGCTCCGAACCCGGATTGATGTGAGCGAGCCTTGCGATCGGCAGCGCGATAAGATCTTCAACGCGCGAGAGACCGGCAACGAACTGGTCCCACAAGCCGCCACCGAAAGCCTCTCTCATTGTGGCATTGAAATGTGCGAGCGGCAACGCAATCGCGACGAGTGCGATCAAAGTGAATGCGAGCTTGAGCGTGTACCAAGATCCGGTCGTAAGAGCCCGCATTTCACGCGCCTCCTGCTATACCGCAACCTCCGGCGGCCTGCCGCTGGGGTTGACGCCGAGCGACTTCAGCTTGCGATGCAAAGCCGAGCGCTCCATGCCAATAAACGCTGCGGTGCGTGAGATGTTTCCACCGAAGCGGTTGATTTGCGCGATGAGGTAATCACGCTCGAACAATTCCCGCGCCTCGCGCAGCGGCAGCGAGATGAAGTGCTCGGAACCCGGGCCTCTCACAACCGCAAGAGTCGAGCCGCCGATCTCACCGGGCAGAAGATCAACGCCAATCTCTTCATCCGGCGAATCACTTCCCAGAATTAAAAGCCGTTCCACATTGTTACGCAACTGTCGCACATTACCCGGCCAGTCATGGGTTTGCAGCGCCGCCATCGCCTCATCCCCAACTCTTCTCGGTTGTAAGCCGGAAGAGGCAGCCAAGCGCGCCATGAAATGCTCCACCAAGAGCGGAATATCCTCGCGCCGCTCTGCCAGCGCAGGCATGCGCACGGGAACCACGTTCAATCTGTGAAACAAATCCTCGCGGAAGCGGCCTTCCGAGATTTCGCGGCGCAAATCTTTGCTGGTCGATGAAAGCACGCGCACATCGACTTTCACGGTCGGGCCGCCGCCAACGCGCTGAAATGTTTGGTCGACCAGCACACGCAAGATCTTGCCTTGCGTCTCGAACGGCATATCGGACACTTCATCGAGAAACAGCGTGCCGCCATGCGCGCGCTCGAGCGCGCCGACGCGGCGTGGACGGTCGGCTGTGTCTTCGACACCGAAGAGCTCTGCTTCCACGCGGTCGGGCGTCATCGTCGCAGCATTGATGACAATGAATGGCCCATTGGCGCGGCGCGAGCGCGCGTGAATGAGGCGTGCCGCAACTTCTTTGCCGGAACCTGCCGGGCCGGAAATCAAAATGCGCGAGCCGGTCGGCGCGACCTTGTCGATTGTGTGCCGCACCTGGCTGATCGCATGGCTACGCCCGACAAGCTCGCTCTCTGCACCCGTGCGCAGCCTGAGCTCGTCGTTTTCGCGCTTCAGGCGCACGTCTTCCAAGGCGCGCTCGACCAGCACGATCAGGCGATCCGCCTTGAACGGCTTTTCGACAAAATCATAAGCGCCCTTCCGGATCGCGGAGACGGCCGTCTCGATTGTGCCGTGCCCTGAGATGATGATAACCGGCACGTCCGGATGCTCGCGCCTCAGAATGTCCAAAATCTCGAGGCCATCGAGCCGGCTGCCTTGCAGCCAAATATCGAGAACAATGAGCGAAGGCCGCCTTTGCGCGATCGCAGCAAGCGCACCGTCCGCATCGGTCGCTCCGCGCGTCGCGTGCCCCTCATCCTCGAGAATGCCGGACACCAGCTCCAGAATGTCACGCTCGTCATCAACAACAAGTATATCAGCCATTGCTTCCTCGATTACGCATGAGCACTCGCCGGCGTTCGATTTGTTACTTCCTGTTTTGCTTCATCCTGAAGCGGCAAAACGATCTTGATGACCGCGCCAACGACCTCGCCGCCCGCGGCGTCATCGACAATCCGGCCATCGCTCAAGAGATCGGCGAGAATCAGGCGCCCGCGGTGATCCTCAACGATCTTTCGTACGATCGCGAGGCCAAGCCCCGTGCCCTTCTTGCGCGTGGTGACGTAAGGCTCGGTCAACCGGCTCCTCAGCGATTTCGGCCAGCCGCCGCCATTGTCGGCCACTTCAATCGTCGCGGCGTGATCTGGCTCCGCCTTCACGCGCACCGTGATTTCGCCCTTGGGCGCATTGGGATCGTCTTGATGGCGCTGCGCGATCGCCTCGCCGGAATTCTTCATCACATTGACAAGGGCCTGCGAGATAAGGCGCGCATCACATGCCGCAATCACCTTCTCGCCCGGCAGCTCGGCTTTGAATTCAATATCAGGAAACGCAACCTTCTGTAGAAAGATTGATTGCCGGACGAGATCAACGAGATCGTGCTCATGGAACACCGGCTCCGGCATGCGCGCGAAAGACGAAAACTCATCGACCATGCGGCCGATGTCATTCACATGGCGAATGATGGTTTCGGTGCATTGATCGAAGATCTCGGGATCGCTTACGACCTCCTTCTTGTACTTGCGGCGCAAGCGCTCGGCCGAGAGTTGGATCGGTGTTAGCGGATTCTTGATCTCATGTGCGATACGCCGCGCGACATCCGCCCACGCGGCGGTGCGCTGCGCGGCGGCAAGCTCGGTGATGTCATCGAAGGTAACGACGAGGCCGCCGCTCTCCTGGCCGATGTCGGCTGCGATCTGCACATTGAGCCGGCGCGCGCCATCTTCGCGCTCGAAATCGATCTGATCGCGCGCCCTTCCGCCCGTCTGCGCCTGCATGAAGAGATTGGCGAACGCGGGCACGACCTTACTGAGCGGCCGGCCGATGATTTGTGCGCGATCAAGGCCAAGGAGGCGCAAGGCCGAGCGGTTGGCGACGGTTACCAAGCCTTGCTGATCGAGGCCGATCACGCCCGCGCTCACGCCCGACAGCACGGCTTCGGTGAAGCGGCGCCGGTCATCGACTTGGCGATTGGCTTCGATAAGCTCGTTGCGCTGGCTTTGTAGCTGCCCCGTCATGCGATTGAACGCGCGGCCCAGCCCCTCGATCTCGTCGCGCGTGCGCCCGACATCGACGCGCGCCGATAAATCGCCGTTCGAAACACGCTCCGCCGCGCTGATCAGATGACCGATCGGCTGCACGATGCGGTTGGCGAAAGAAAGCCCGAGCCAGACAGCGCAAAGCAAAATCAGAAGCGAGACGATGAAGTAGACGAGCGCGAACGTGATTTCGAGCGTGAAGCGGTTCTTCTGAAGGCGGGTATAGGAATCGAATGCCGCGCGCGTCTCGCGCTTGTAGCCGAGCACCTCGGGGTTGACCTTGCGGCCGATATAGATGAAGCCGCCTTCCGGCCAGCGGACACGCAACAAAGCGCGTGCCTGATCGGCATTTTCGTCGGTGTAATAAAGATATTCGCCGGGCGTGAGACTCTTCATTTGCTGCGGATCGGGATCCGCCATTTCCATGTCGGGCACGAGCGTGACGCGCAGAATGTTGCGCCCTTGCGCATCCAGAATCTGGATCGCGTGCAAGCCCTGGAGCGCGCCGCTCGCGCGCACATAGTCGATGAAGCGCGTGCGGTCCGCCCGGATCTCGGGCGCAACCGTGCTCAAAGTGTCATTGAGATTGATGATGTCGACTTTGATCGATTGCTTGTGCGCTTCGACATAGGCATCAGCTGCTTTGACCGCGGACTCGAGCGCCGTCTGCACACGCTTATTGAACCAGGCTTCGATGCCCATGTTCAGCGTGACCACGGAAAACACGGCGACGAGAATCGCAGGCGCAACGGCGACCAGGCTGAATTGAACGAAGAGCTGGCGATGGAGTTGCGCGCCGGCCGAGTGCGCGCGCCGCGCGACCATGAGATGCGCCACCTGCCAGGCGACAATGGCGGTCGTCAAAAGCCCGAGAACGAGATCGAGGATCAAAAGACCGACGATGAGATCGGGCGCCGGCGTCTGGAACGGACCCTTTTGCGCAAGAGCCATGTAAGTGGCGAGGCCGGAAGCGACCGCCGCTCCGGCAATGGCAAAGGCGATGCGCTGGGGCCGGACGAGCCACTTCAGCGCCCGGACCAGTTGCACACGCAGTTGGGGCGCTGAGGTACTCAGCGGCGCAGCCATCCCTATGCCCCTCTCCACCCCGGAGGTCAGCTGCTGGGTTAACGGCCCTCAGGACCGTGGCCCATGCGCAACGTCCGGTCTTTAACTTGTGGAGAGTGCCCTGGCTGCCGATGCTTTTCAACCACAATGTGGCGAAGGCGCATCAGTTTGGGAGGTCTAGCGTGGTCTCGCCTAGAGAAGCTGACCTCCCTCAAACTTGGCAAGCATGCGGTCGAAGGTGCCCAGCGGCAAATGCCCGGCCTTGCGCGCAATTTCCAAAATCAGGCAGTCCGAGAAGCCGACTGACGGGCGAGCGCGATAGCCTGCGAGAGCGGCTTCAACGACGTCGGGTTCTTGGAGCGTCGTGTCCTCTTCTCGCAAAAGTCTCTCGACGACGCCAATAATCTGCTCGGCCGACATGTCGTAAGTGTAGTCAAGAACCCAGCAGGCTTCCGCTAGAACCAAGTGCGAAACCCATACACCGCCCTTCAGGAAGCTATCGGCCGCCGCGAGTTGGCGGGCATCGTCCCCAACTGCCAGCCGGACCAACACATTTGTGTCAATCGCGCGCATATTTCTCGCGCATGCGCTTTGCGATTCCTTCCTTGAATTCCTTCAAGCTTCTGCGCTTTGGCGGCCCGTTAGGAAACAGATAGCGGCGAATATCCTCGAAGGTGTATTCGCCTGCGCGCCGGACGACGATCTCGCCGTCCTTCTCCTCGAACTCGATAACGGAACCAGGCGCAAGGCCGAGCCGTTTCCTCACCTCGGCGGGAACCGAGATCTGATTTTGGGCCGTCAACTTGGATTGGGCGATCGACATGGGGTTACATTACCCAGGTAATGCGCCGTAGTCAATGGCATTTGGCAGGCCTATTTCGTGCCGCTGGTCCCACGGACGACGTCGATATCGAGATCGCGGATCTTCTTGCGAAGCGTGTTGCGGTTAAGGCCCAAGAGCGTTGAGGCTTTGATCTGATTGCCCCGCGTGGCTGTGAGGCATTTGGTGATCAAGGGGCGCTCGACCTCACGCAAAATCCGGTCGTAAAGGCCTGGCGGGGGCAGCCCATCGCCATGGCGCGCAAATATGCGCTCGATCTGGCGCGCCACCGCTACGGCAAGGCTCTCCGCCTCCTCCTGCGCAACCGCAGTTGCGCGGATTTTCGGCTCCGCCAGCTCTGCCGTGATAATCCGCGCATCGAGCACATCTTCCGGGCACAAGGCCGCAAGCCGGCGCATGAGGTTTTCAAGCTCGCGCACATTGCCCGGCCAAGAATGGCGCTTCAAGACTTCAATGCCGGATTGATCGACCGTTTTTTGCGCAAGGCCATCGCGCGTCGCCGCACTCAAGAAATGACGCACAAGATCCGGGATGTCTTCGGTGCGCTCGCGCAAAGGCGGAATGCGCATCGGCACGACGTTTAAGCGGAAGAACAAATCTTCGCGGAACATGCCTTGTGCAATGAGATCGCGCAAATCCTTGTTGGTCGCCGCGATGATGCGCACGTTGGTTTTGATCTGCGTGCGACCGCCGACGGTTGAGTACTCGCCTTCCTGCAGCACGCGCAAGAGACGCGTCTGCGCTTCGAGCGGCATGTCGCCGATCTCGTCGAGAAACAGCGTGCCGCCTTGCGCCTGCTCGAACCGGCCGACCGCCCGCGCTTGCGCGCCGGTGAAAGCGCCGCGCTCATGGCCAAAAAGCTCGCTTTCGATCAACTCGCGCGGAATGGCCGCCATGTTCACGGCAACGAACGGGCCGTCGCGCCGCTTACCGTAATCATGCAACGCGCGCGCCACCAGCTCTTTGCCCGTGCCGCTTTCGCCGGAAATCATCACGGTCAAATCAGTCTGCGTGAGACGCGCGAGCACGCGATAAATTTCCTGCATCGCGGGTGAGCGGCCGATCAGCGGAATGCGCGATTGCGGCTCATCGGGATTTGGAAATGCTGCGCGCTCGCGATGATGCTTGGCCGCGTTGAGCGCTTTCTTCACGGTGCTGACAAGCTCATTCAAGTCGAAGGGCTTGGGCAAATATTCGAACGCGCCTTGCGCGGTTGCGTTGATCGCCGTGTCGAGCGTTGATTGCGCGCTGATCACAATCACGGGGAGTTCGGGCCGTTCGGCCTTGATGCGCGGCAGCAAATCGAAAATATTCTCATCCGGCATGACGACATCGGTGACGACGGCATCGCCCTCGCCTTCACTCACCCAGCGCCACAGCGTTGAAGCCGTACCGGTTGCGCGCACTCTATAGCCCTGGCGGCCGAGCGCATGCGTGAGCACCGTGCGGATGGAAAGATCATCATCCGCGACGATCACGGTCTGCTGACTCGATGAGGAATATTCAGCCATGCCTGAACTCCACGGGAGTGTGCTCGATCGGCAGAAGGATACGGAAACTGGTTTCGCCGGGCCGCGAGACGCAATCGACCATGCCGCCATGCTCGTCAATGATCTTGGCAACCAGCGCAAGGCCAAGCCCTGTGCCGCCGGGCTTTGTCGTCACGAACGGATCAAAGAGATGCGGCAAGAGATCGGGATCAATGCCCGGCCCGTTGTCGATCACATGCACTTCGAGCGGCAGACTTAGGCGCTCGCGGCTTGCTGGCGTTGAAAGCCTCACACCCGGCCGGAACGACGTCGTCATCTTGATGCGCGGCTCCTCAGTGCCCGTGAGCGCATCAGCGGCGTTGCGCACGAGATTGAGAAACACCTGCACGAGCGCATCACGGTCGCCATGCACCGGCGGCAGCGAGGGGTCGTATTCCTCAATGATTTGGATGCCGCGCGCGAAGCTCGACGACGCAAGACGATGCACATGATCGAGCACATCGTGGATATTCACGGGCGCGCGCTCGATCGAGCCCGCGGCGCCGAACGCCGTCATCTTGTCGATCAGTTTCGCGATTCGATCGGTCTCTTGAACGATAAGCTGCGGCAGCGGGCGATCCGCCTCGGGCACCTGCGGCTCTACGAGCTGTGCAGCGCCTCTGATGCCGGCGAGCGGATTTTTGATTTCGTGCGCAAGCACCGCCGCCATGCCGGCAACCGTGCGCGCGGCGCCTCTGTGCCATAGGCTGCCGCCCATGCGCTCGGCCATCGAGCGCGGCTCGAACAAGAGCACGGCAGCGCCGGGCATCTCCTGAATTGGCGCGCCAAGCACATCGGCGTGGCGCTCGCCGGTGCGCGGCGTCGAGAGATCAAGATCATACTCGTGCACGGTCCAGCCCTGCCGCTGGACTTTGTCGACGAGCGCAAGCATCGGGCTTGCGAACGGAACGATATTGGCCAGCGTCTGGCGCGCGAGCACGCTGGCGCCCATTTGAAAAAATTCTTCCGCCATCGCATTCGCCATGACGACTTTCTTGTTTTCATCGACGACGATCACCGCGCGCGGCAGTGCGGTGAGGATCGCCAGAACAGGCGGTGTCGGCCTGCTTGGCGGGCGTGTTGCGGTAAAGCTCGACATCAAGCGGCCATCGGCAATGAGTTGGTTTCGTCAATCTCACCGAGAATTCGTCCAACGGCGCGCGGATCGTTTTCCTGCATCACGCGCGCGCGAAACGCGGGCGCGAGGCCGAGATCGGCCGCATACCAGCCAAGATGTTTCCGCGCAATGCGCACGCCATGATGCGCACCATGATAGGCGATCATTTCATCGTAATGCGCGCGCATGATTTGAATGCGTTCTTGCCACAGAGGTGCAACGACCTCAGTTCCGGTTTCCAGTGCGCGCTTGATCGCGCCCGGCAGCCACGGCCGGCCATAAGCAGCACGCCCGACCATCACCCCATCGGCGCCGGACAACACGAGGGCGCGGCGCGCGTCCGTGGCGCTCGCAATGTCGCCATTGACGATCACAGGGATTGCCACGGCTTCCTTTACCGCGCGCACGCGAGATGGATCGGCGACGCCGTCGTAGAACTGCGAGCGCGTACGTGCGTGTACGGTGATGCGCGTAACGCCGCAGTTTTCCGCGCGCGCCGCAAGCTCCGGCGCATTGATGGATTCCTCGTCCCACCCGAGCCGCATCTTGAGCGTGACGGGAAGCGCGGTGGCCTCGACCGTCGCCTCGATCAATCGCTGGGCATGATCCAAATCGCGCATCAGCGCCGAACCGGAATAGCCGCCGACCACTTTGCGTGCCGGGCAGCCCATATTGATATCGACCGCCGTGGCGCCGACCAATTCAGCGATCCGGGCGCCCTCCGCCATCCAATGTGCTTCGCGGCCGGCGAGCTGAATGATCAGCGGTTCTGCATCCGGTGCGCAGGCGGCGCGGCGGAGCGACTCGGGGTGCGCGCGGAAAAGCTCCTCACTCGCTACCATCTCGCTGACCACAAAATCGGCGCCCAGCTGCCTGGCAAGGCGCCGAAACGGCAGATCCGTCACGCCGGACATCGGCGCGAGGACGACCTGGCCCGCAAATATAGCACTTTGCATAGTCAATGGGGTTCCGCCGCCGAGATCTGCCTATGGAATAAGCAGCATAATGACAGATTGTCCGTCGATACAACGGCCATTTGACGCGGGAGCGAGCATTAGCCATCAATCCTGCGGCTGGTGGCGGATTTGCTGCAGTTGCGAAGGATCTGAACGAATGACGGCTGAGGCTCCGGTATGTGCTGTGATAGTTGCCGCGGGGCTTGGCCTCCGGGCAGGTGGTGGAGCAACGCCCAAGCAGTTCAAACCCTTGCGTGGCAAACCCCTGCTGAGCTGGAGCATCGAGGCTTTTGCGGACCATCCCGAAGTCGACGGCGTGCTCCTCGTTCTCAACCCGCTTGTGCTCGACACCTGGTACTTCGAGCCCAAGAATCCAAAAGTGCTAAGACCAGTTGCGGGCGGCGGGCAGCGCCAGGATTCGGCGCGCAATGGACTTGAGGCGCTCGCAGACCGGGCGCCCGCCCGCGTGCTCATTCACGATGCGGCGCGACCGCTCGTTTCGCCCCAAGTCATCAGCCGCGTGATCGCGGCGCTCAATGATGCGCCGGGCGCCCTACCCGTCGTACCGGTCTCCGACACGTTAAAGCGCGGGAAAGCGGGCGGCATGGTCGAAGCGACCGTTGCGCGCGAGGGGCTTTGGCGCGCTCAGACACCGCAAGGCTTCGAGTTTCGAGCAATCCTCGCCGCGCATCGCAAATTCGCCGGACAAAACTTGACCGACGACGCGGCAGTTGCTGAAGCCGCAGGGCTTGCCGTCAAATTGGTGGAAGGCGATGCGCGCAATATCAAGATCACCGAGGCCG
>JBAQHC010000135.1:0-2962 GCA_049288095.1 Alphaproteobacteria bacterium
GATCAAAGGCACAGTGAGCGTCGACTTATCATCGGTTTGAGCAATGAGGGCCGAGCCGAACAGCGTCTTCAGGCGCTCGGCCTGCGCAACTGTCGTCGAAAGACCGCGCGCCAAATCGTTGGTGACATGCGCGCCGCCGACCGGCACGACGCCGACATGCACCAGGCTGCTCTCGGAGAACACGGCGATCGATGTCGTGCCGCCGCCCATATCGATGAGCGTGACGCCAAGATCCATCTCGTCCTCGACAAGGCTGGCAAGGCCGCTGGCGTAAGGTCCGGCAACAAGCCCGGCCATCTCCAAATGACAGCGCTCGATGCAGACGCCGAGGTTCCGAACCGGCCCGGCATCGGCTCCAACCACATGAAGATTGACGCCTAACACATTGCCGAACATGCCGGACGGCTCTTTGATGCCGCGCGCGCCATCGATCCAATAATTGACCGGGATGGAATGCAGCGCGACGAGGTGCTTGAGATCGAGCGAGCCGTGCGCGGCGCTGATAGCCCGGCCCATTTCGCGCTCGCTTGCCGGCTGGCCCTCAAGCTCGACAGAGCCGGAGCAGATGAAGCTTCGCGGCGAACCCGCTGAAAAGCTTGCAACAATTTCATGCATGGTGACGCCGGCCATGCGCTCGGCCTGATCGACCGCCGAGCGGATCGATTCCTCGACCTCGAGCATGTCGACGACGGCGCCGCATTTGATGCCTTTGCTCAACTGATGGCCGACACCGATGACATTGATAGGCGCTTTGCCGCCGGCTTTGGCCTCATGAACCTTGGCGATGAAGCAGGCGACCTTGGAGGAGCCGACATCGAGCGCAGCGACGATACCCGGACGGCCCGGCAAATTCGCGGCATCCTTACGGCCGGGGCCTTTGGGGGTTAGACGCAAATCCTCGCCTCTTTACGAATTCTCGTGCGGCGCACGGAGTGCGCGCAACGCGTCGTCGCCCAATCTCAGCCGCGGCTTTTGAGGATCGCGCAAATCGACAACGACAACATCTCTTCTGAGCAGGTTGTCCTTCGTGATCATGCGTGCAAGAACCGCCAGCGCTTCATCAAGGCCGTGATCTGGCAGTTCGACCACCTGTTGGTTACCGAAGTGTAAATTCCAGCGCAAATCCGACACGCGCTCGGCAGAAATTACATGCTTCATTACTTCCGGGCGTGCATTGAGCCACGCAATGAATGCGGGTGCTGCTTCAGCTGCGCCACTTCCGGTGACGTGAAACAGCGCGCCATAAACCGCGGGATCGACCGGCGCGATCAAATGGCCTTGCGCATCGAGCGCATATGATTTGCGCCCCGATTGCCAAAGAATGCTCGGCTGATATTCGGTGATTGCGATGTGCAAGCGATTAGGCGGCACACGGAGGATCGTCACATCCTTCGCCCAGCCAAGCGAGAGCACGCGCGCGCGCATCGCTTGGGCATCGACATCGAGGAGCGATGCGCCGGGCTTGATCGCCAGCACATCCTCAACATCTTGTTGCGAAAGATGCTTGAGGCCCGAGACCGTGATCAATTTGACCTTGAGGCCCGCCGCGGTGCCGAGCTTTTCCTTTGCGAACTCAAAACCGCTGGCAATCCAATTGGGCAAGCCGAGCATGGTCGCCGCGCCGATAATGGCAAGCGCAAGGCCGATCGCGGCGCCCTGCAATGCGAGGCGATTGCGCAAAAGAAAGCGTTTGAAATCGGCGGCTTTGCGTTCGGCAGGAGTGCGCTTCCACTCCGGGCGACGCGGCGCATCGGTCTCGGGCGCGCTCATGAATTGCGCCCCGTCGCCCCAGCAAACTTTCCCTCTCCCTCGGGGAGAGGATAGGTGAGGGGTTTTCCGCAAGCCCGCGAGGTCGTCGCAAACCCCTCACCTTGAAACGATTGATGGCACCCTTCAGCTGTCCTCTCCCCGCGGGAGAGGACACAAACAGCGACGCCTCCGACAAGTGTTAACGCTGGAGGCTCGCGTCCTCGACCATCCAACTTACCAGCTCGTCGAACGACATTTTGCAATGTTGCGCTTGCTCCGGAACCAGCGATGTCGGCGTCATGCCGGGCTGAGTGTTGGTCTCAAGGATGATGAGGCGGCCCGGCGCGCCTTTGGTGTCGTCATAGCGGAAGTCCGTGCGCGAAACACCTCTGCATCCCAGAACTTGATGTGCTTTGAGCGCATAGTCCATCGCCGCATCGAAAATTTTCTTCGGCACATCGGCCGGAATAACATGAGTCGAGCCGCCTTTGGCGTACTTCGCCTCGTAATCGTAGAAGTCGCCGACATTGTTGAAAATCTCGGTGACGGCGAGCGCGCGGTCGCCCTGCACGGCAACCGTTAATTCGCGCCCCGGAATGAACTCCTCGACCATGACCTCTTCGCCGAGTGTCCACTTGTCGCTTGTTAATATTTCGGGCGGGCGATTATCGCCCTGCCGCACGAGATAAACGCCGACGCTCGAGCCTTCGCTCACCGGCTTGACGACATAAGGCGCCGGTATCCCTGCTTCCGCCACGCGGTGCCTGTTAATAACTTTGCTTTGGGCACACGGGATGCCCACGTCGCGAAACGCGATCTTGGCGCGCTCCTTGTCCATCGCGAGAGACGAAGCAAGAACGCCGGAATGCGTGTAGGGAATGGCAAGGATTTCGAGCAGCCCTTGCACGCAGCCATCCTCGCCCCAGCGGCCGTGGAGCGCGTTGAAGGCGACATCCGGCTTGAGCTTGGTGAGAACCTCCGCGATGTTGCGCTTGACATCGATCGGCTCGACCTTGAAGCCGGCTCGGTTGAGAGCCTCGGCGCATTTGGTGCCCGAGATGAGGCTGATCTCGCGCTCGGCCGACCAGCCGCCCATCAAGACCGCGACATGTGTTTTTTTCGGTGATGGCATAGGTACTTGTGCTCCAACCTTAATCTGTCATGGCCGCACTTGATGCGGCCATCCAGCGGCGCGCGTCTGCGCGCCTAAAGA
>JBAQHC010000136.1:0-4584 GCA_049288095.1 Alphaproteobacteria bacterium
ATATTTTGCGATTCGCCGTGGGAGATGAGTTAGTGTCGAAGCTCAAAGGCAAAGTGGTCAACGCCATGCGCGATGGCCGCACCGACACTGGCCGAGTTGTCGGTGAATCACTGCGGGCTTTACGCGAACTGGCCTGCTTAACCCAAGCTCAAATGGCTGATCGTCTGAATGTCCGTCAGGCTGCCATCTCGAAGATTGAACATCGCGGCGACGTTCAGATTTCGTCACTGCAACGATATGTTGAAGCGCTAGGAGCAGAACTGCGTATCGAAGCGATGTTTTCGAATGCCGAGGCGATTGGCTTGCGGCCAGACGGTCTATTTGACGGTGAAACCGCGGACGAGGACCAACTTGTTTTCCCACTCTTTGGAGATGAGGTCTTTCGGCCTAAGCGCGACGTCGTTTTGAGTATTAGACCGCAATACTCCCAGAAAATCTTCTGTGGTGAGAAAACAATTGAGCTTCGTAGGCGTTTTCCCATTTCTGCTCCGCCCGGTACAGTCGTCTACATCTACTCAACCTCGCCAGTTAGGGCGATGGTCGGCTCTGCCGAAATCGTGAGCGTGCGGAAGCTCCCCATCGCCCATATTTGGAAAAAATATGGCAAATCAGCATCCATTACTAAAACGGAATTCAATTCGTATTTTAGTGGCGTAAGAGAGGGATTCGCGCTGAAGTTTGCGAACGCTCGGCCGTTCGTCCGAGAGCTGGATCTTTCCGAGCTTAGGCAGCGCTTCGGGTTCGAGCCACCGCAATCTTTCCTCTATGCAACACCAATTCTTCGAAGGGCCCTTCGAAATGAGTACGCAGACGTATCTAATTGATACGAATGTCATCATTGGCCTCGAAGACAATCATGCCGTTCAGCCTGCTTTCGCCGCTCTAATTAGCATCGCTGCGAAGCATAAGGTGGATGTCTTTGTCCATGAGGCTGCACGCGACGATATTCGACATGACAAAGATCCTGGTCGTCGAAAGATCTCGCTGAGCAAGCTTGAGAAATTTCAAATCCTGAAGAGCGTACGCGGCCTGCCGCCGGCAGATCTTGAGCGGAAATTCGGACCTCTGCCAAAGGCAAATGACGTTGTCGACGCTGTGCATCTAGATGCTGTCGAAAGAGGCGCCGTAGACTTCTTAGTCAGCCAAGATCGAGGATTGCATGACCGAGCCCGTCGGCATTCCTCAGAACTCGGCCGGAGAGTTCTATTTGTCGTCGATGCAGTCCAACTGCTGAAGACGACTTATGAGCCTATTGAGGCTCCGGTTAGATTTGTTGAGGAAGTTTCGGCCAACGAGATCCCAATCAATGATCAGATGTTTGAAAGCCTGCGCGAGGACTACCCCCCTTTCGATCAGTGGTGGCGTGAGAAATGCGTCAGAGAACGCCGGCCGTGTTGGGTAGTCTATGATGATGGGTTGGCCGGTTTGATAGTTCGCAAGGATGAAAGTGGCGGAAACGCAGATGCAACAATCAAAGCGGACAAGATTCTCAAGCTATGCACATTCAAAGTGCGACCAGAAAAACGAGGAATAAAGCTCGGAGAGCTCCTTCTGAAGAAGGCATTCTGGTTCGCCCAGATAAACAAATATGACTTGGTTTACGTCACCGCATACAAAGCTCAGGTCGCCCTCGTCGATCTCCTAGAGTACTATGGTTTCACCAACACCGGCAAAAAGGTGGACGGGGAACTCATCTACGAAAAGACATTTGCGCGCTGCAGACTCGCTCAGACGTCTGGTGTGAATGACTTCGAGACCGATCGCCTCAACTATCCGCGATTCATTGCGGCGAAAGGAACACGGGCCTTCGGCATTCCGATCAAAGAGACGTACCATGACGCTCTCTATCCTGATTTGAAAAATCCGCCGCAACCGGATCTATTCGATTCAGTTGGTATCGGAACGGGCCCCAAGCGGCCAGGCAATACGATTCGCAAGGTCTATTTGTGTAGAGCGAAATCCGGGATCGGACCTGCCGGATCTCTGCTATTTTTCTATAAAGGCAAATCGAAGAGTCCGCCTTCGCAGTCGCTGACAGCGGTCGGCGTGTTCGAAGAATTGTCTATCGCAAGGTCCACTAAAGAGCTCATGCACATGACCGGTGGCAGATCGGTCTATAGCGAGATGGAGCTTAGTGACTGGGGCGCCTCCGCGCAAAACCCTGTGAAGGTCATAAACTATTTGCTGTCGGGGTATATCGAACCTCCAATCTCACTAGGTGAATTGCGCGAATATGGGGTTGTCGCGGGCCACCCCCCGCAATCCATCTTTGAGATTGGCTGGAAGGAGCTTCACGCTATCTTGCCGCGGATGAATCTTGGGTTTGAGACATGAGCAGTTTGGTAGACGGAGACTGCATCCTTGTGTTTGGGGTCTCAGGTGTTGGCAAGAGCTGGCTCTGTCAAGAATTTACTCGAGCTCACCCAAATTTCTTGTATTTGCGTGCCAGCGACGTTTTGAGTGACATAACCTCAAAAGCGCCGGAAGAGCTTAGGACCGCTAAGGCTGATCAGATAAAAGCGAACCAACAACTACTAGCCAATGAGCTTCGTTTGCGCCGAAGAGGCCAACGGGAGCGACCAGTCTTGGTGGACGCGCACGGGGTCATAGACAACGATAACGAACTTGTTCGGGTTCCCGTCGAGTCCGTTCGCTCTATGGAACCAACAGGTCTTATTCTGCTTGAAGCCGATCCCTCTGTAATTGCCAATCGTCGTCAAATTGACAGCCGTACGAGACCGCGGCGGGGCACGGCTGCCCTTAGGCGAGAGATTGCCGCCGAGCGAGAGACTGTTTTCGAATTTGCAAAGTTGCTAGGGTTACCAATCGAAGTGGGAAGCGCTAATGATGGATTCTCCTTGGACGCAGTTGTTACCGCACTCCGCCAACGAATCTCCTCAGGTCGGACATGAGGTCGGCGGGAAGAGCTAAGCAAGTCCTTTCATTATATGAAATTTCATATGAGTGAGGGACATATAGCCCCTTGTGAGCGGATGTCGCGCTGAATCCATAGTAATCAAAAATTCTTTCGAATGCTGGCAGCTTCCCGGCGCTAATGGTCAGATGGGGCCGTTCCACATCTAGCCAGCGTAACAACCCATCAAAGATACGCAGCCCGATTCCACGACCAAAATGTGCCGGCGCAACGCGAACTGTGCAAATCTTCCGCTCTCCCGCTTCGTTCTTGGCGATTCCGATTCCGACAAGTTCCCCATTTCGCTCGATCGGCAGTAGTTTCCGGGTTCCGTTTCGAAAGCCTGGGACAACCTTATGCAGATACCAGTTTTCGATATTGGGATAATCGCCAGAGAGCGGAAGCAGAAACGATAACGCATCAGCCTCAGCGGCCCGCAGCACGACGCCACTCTCGAGTGCGTCAATGAAACTCACGCAGGCTTCCGACACCGTGTGGATTGCCATGATACGTTTCCTTTTTCGTGCGGGCTGAAGATCGCTCTTAATCGTCGGGCCCGGAAGTTTTCTGATCGCATTCAATGCGGAGCGAAGAACCATTCTAAAGCTGACGCCGTTAGATTCCCGAGTACTCCGAAAAGGAATACAATTAGTATGTAGGTTGATAGAATCCGCAGGCCACTGCGGCGAGTTCGCAATTTCACAAAGGCGGAAAAATCGGAGATCGGATCCTTGGTCGCGTCTCTTTTCCAGTGATAGACGACCATACCCCTTGGAATCCCGCCGGGGACGTAGCTACTCCATAGGTTATGCTCCAATAGCCGCATTTTATGGGACGGCGTGTTTGATGTGGAGAGCTCAGACCTAACTGGTACTGCGGTTAGAAATGCGACCAATTTGAAGCTCACATTTCCCCCCGCGAGAGCGACACTCATCTGTTGTTCAATCTGAGCTGGCAAAGTACGAGCTTCGTTCATACGAAAATCAAGATATTCGATTTCCTCGAAGCCGCTCTGGAAGATGCGATCCGGTGTCGGGATAACCTGTACAAATGGATTGCCGGATGTTTCAGCGGGCATAAGAATGCGAAGCCGAAAGTAGGCCGGTGCCAGTGGACTAGCGCACACACAAGCGTGGTTGATAGCGGATCGTGTGATCGTGATCAAACTTCCACCAGTGACGGTAGCGACCGTGAGCTCAGAACTGTCGATGCGCCCTTGAACTGTCATGAAGCTATGTATGCGACAGAACGGACCAGCAGCTTTACTCAGTGTCACGCAGCGGGGCCCGCCCGTCGCCACGGCGGTCGTAGTCAGAACTTCATTGAAGATGCCTTGTGCGATGTCAGCAGTCGCGAATCGCGCCGAGCAGTCGGAAACCGCGTCCCCATCAACATTGAGCGGCACAAAAATGCAAACTAGATCAATCTGATTAGGATCATCCACCAGGATGCCGACTTCGATGAAGTCGCTTGTCGCACCTTTTTTGCTCTTGCGGAAACCCACATCTCCCGCGATTCGCCAGTAATTGAAATGTGCTTCGAGCTCAACTGGTTTGGCGCCGGGTCGATCTGCGCACCATATCGCCATACTTCCAGTCGACATGTCGCGCTTCTCCCACCCGTTTTATGCAGCAGAAAAAGGGACGGTCAGAGGAAAGGTAATGTTGAAT
>JBAQHC010000137.1:0-1877 GCA_049288095.1 Alphaproteobacteria bacterium
TCGATGTGCTCCTCTTCGATCTGCAAGATCTCGGCTGCCGCATCTACACATTCATCACGACGCTGCGTTACATGCTCGAAGCCTGCGCGCGCCACAAGAAAGTGCTGTGGGTGCTTGATCGTCCCAACCCCGCCGGCCGCCCCGTTGAAGGTCTGCGTTTGCGCAGCGGCTGGGAAAGCTTTGTCGGCGCGGGGCCGATGCCGATGCGCCATGGCCTCACCCTCGGTGAGCTTGGGGATTGGTTCATCAAGACGCTCAAGCTCGATGTCGAATATCGCGTGATCGAGATGGAAGGTTGGACACCAGATCACCCGCCCGGTTATGGCTGGCCGCTCGGCGCGCGCACTTGGGTGAATCCAAGTCCGAATGCGCCGAATCTGTGGATGGCACGTGCCTACGCCGGAACAGTGATGCTCGAAGGCACGACGCTCTCCGAAGGCCGCGGCACGACGCGCCCGCTGGAGCTGTTCGGCGCGCCTGATATCGATGCGCGCACAGTGATGAGTGAAATGCACGTGCTCGCGCCCCAGTGGCTTCACGGTTGTCATTTGCGCGATTGCTGGTTCGAGCCGACTTTTCACAAGCATGTCGGCAAGCTTTGCAACGGCGTGCAAATTCACACCGAGCATCCGAGCTATGATCACGTGGCGTTCAAGCCGTGGCGCATTCAAGCGCTCGCGTTCAAAACCATCCGGCGGCTTTATCCCGATTACCCGCTATGGCGCGATTTTCCTTATGAGTACGAGATCGGCAAGCTCGCGATCGATGTCATCAATGGCTCGGCACTCTTGCGCGAATGGGTCGACGACAAGGCGGCGAAAGCGGCCGATCTCGATTTGACTACGCTTCCCGACGAAAAAGCCTGGGAAGCCGAGCGCAAGCCTTACTTGCTGTATTAAACACGAAGGACACCAAGGTTACACAAAGATCGCGAAGCACATTCTTCGTGCCCTTCGAGAATCTTTGTGATCTTTGTGGTGGTCTTTATAAGAAGAGGTGCGAAGAGCCGGGCTGCGCAGCCTCTTCGCAAGATGTGCGTTCCGGCGCGTCCTCGCGCGCGTGTCCGGTTATGACTCATGGCAAGATTGATCGCGCGAAATCGCCATGCCGGGCGCACGCAGCCGGCGCCCGATATCCTTCGCAAACCGTGAAGACGCAGTTCGCGAGATAGGGTTTCAAGTGGGGAGGAGCGTTACGCTCGTCAAGTGTGCGCCAGTGTTCGTCGCCGATTTCGCATTGAGTTTTCCGCACTCACGCCCGCGGAACTCCTCGGTTTCAGAGGGCGTTTTCCCCGCGAGAATTATTTGAATCGGTCATCACGCGCGGCCGACTTGTACGCCCGAATGAAGAGGCGCACGATGTTGAACATTCAAGTGGAGGCGAGCCATGGCACACGCGACCGGAACCATCGAGAACGCCCATTACGCGATGACGATCGATGCCGGCGGCCACAAGATCATTGCCGACGAGCCGGCCTCGAACGGCGGTACTAACGCCGGCCCTGCGCCCTATGATCTCTTGCTCGCGAGCCTTGCCGCCTGCACGGCCATCACCATGCGCATGTATGCCGACCGCAAGAAGTGGGATCTAAAGTCGGTCACGGTCAGCTTGCACTATGCGCGCAAAGACGGCGTCGAGATCATCGATCGCGGCCTGCATCTGGAAGGCGATTTGACGGATGAGCAGAAAGCGCGTTTCGCCGATATCGCCGAGCGCACGCCGGTGACGCTCACATTGAAGCGGGGGCTTGCCATCGATACCAAGCTTGTGCCGCCTTTGCCGGCGCCCGATCTCGATCAACGGCTCGATGAGGCGCTTGAAGAGAGCTTTCCGGCGAGCGACTCACCGAGCGTTTTGCCTTAAGCGGTGCAAATCTC
>JBAQHC010000138.1:0-2596 GCA_049288095.1 Alphaproteobacteria bacterium
GCGAGAAGGTGCCGACCGCGAATTTCTTCCTGCAGCACGGCTATGAGCGCAACCCGGTGGCGATCCGCAACAACACGGTGGCGAAGCTCATGGCGGCGACGGACGCCACCATGATCAAGGAGGCGCAACTGCCGGGCGCGCGGGATCTGGCGGCGGCATTCGACCGCTATGCCCGCGGGGAGTAAAGCCCTGCTGGTTCCGACAGACGGGCTTGCGGCCTTTAGTGTTTTCTGCGAAGATTCATTTTTTCGAAATTCATTCTTTGGTGATGCATCATGTTCTGGAGATTTGGATTTCCATCACTATTCGTGGCTTTCATTGCCGTCACGTCAACTTGGGCGTAACCGGTCCAACCACCATCGCACGAGCCAATCCTGCGTATCGAACCAGGAATGCATACGGGACCCATTTGGCGCATAGGCGTCAATGCCGATTGCAGTCTCATGGCGACTGGCTCCATCGATAAGACGATTAGGCTGTGGTCGCTGCCTCCCGGTAAGGTGTACACGGAAAATCCGGCGGACATCCAGCCTCTTCACATATTGCGACCGCCAATTGCGCGAGGTAATGCCGGGAAGATCTATGCTGTCGCACTTTCTCCCGATGCCAAGTTCGTCGTTGCCGGCGGGTGGAGCGCCGAATCCACCGTCATAAGATCAGAGCGGGTGTTCGTCTTCGACACGAAGTCCGGCAGTCTTGTTCAACGCCTGGGACCAATCGACGAGGTCATCCAACACCTAACCTTCTCACCAGATGGCCAATTCCTGGCCGCTACTCTTGGTGGCGGCAAAGGACTGCGCGTGTGGCGGACGTCGCAATCACCGACCGAGTGGCCGCTGGTTTTTCAGGATGTCGACTACTCACACGATAGCTTTGGAGCAGCGTTCGATCGCGACAACAACCTTTACACAGTCGCGGACGATGGCTACCTGCGGCACTACGACTCACACTTTAAGCTCGTGACCAAGGCAAAGACGGTAGCAGGCAAGCAACCCTACAGCGTCTCGATTCATCCGTCCGGCGACCGACTTGCCGTGGGGTTCGCCGATGCGAACGCTGCTGAAGTTTATGACGCAAAAACCCTGAATTCGGTGTTCGCCGTTGATGTCACCGGCATCGACAATCGCGATCTATCGGTGGTGTCGTGGTCCGCCGATGGAAAACGTTTCTATGCGACTGGGCAATCCCGGCGGCCCGGCCGGAATCCGTTGTGGGTATGGGACGACGGCGGTCGTGGCGCGCGCCGGCAATTGCTCGTAGGACCACGCGATGTCATCTGGCAGCTGGTTCCCTGCGGATCCGGCATCGCCTTTGGTGCCGCCGATCCCGCCTGGGGCGTGCTTGATGAAACCGACGGCCGGCGAGTCTGGAAAGGCAGCCCGAACGGCGCCGCCTCCGTCGAGGGAAAACGCATGAGCGTCTCCAGCGACGGCCGACGCGTCGCCTTTCCGAGCGGGCAAATTGGCCAGAGCCAGTTTCTCTTCGATCTTGAAGCGGGCCAGCTGACCGAGGTCCAGAAGACACCGAACGACCTTTTCGAGGCCAATGTCACAGGACTGAACATTACCGATTGGACTTATAGCAGCAATCCAAAGCTTGACGGAAAGCCGCTCAAGCTCTTGCCGTACGAGGTGTCGCGCGCACTGGCCATAGCACCGGACAATGGTCGGTTCGTATTGGGAACCGACTATCGATTGCGCGCCTACAACAAAGAGGGGACTCCAGCTTGGCCGCGGCCGACGACGATCGAGAGCACCGTAACGGACCTAAATATTACGAGGGACGGTAAGCTGTTGTTGGCAGCGTATGGCGACGGCACCATCCGCTGGCACCGGCTCGAGGATGGCCAGGAGTTGCTAGCCCTGTTTGTCCATGCCGAAGACCAGCGATGGATCGCGTGGACGCCGAAGGGCTATTACGCCGCATCTCCCGGCGGAGAGGACCTTATCGGCTGGCACGTCAACCGGGGCTGGAGCGAAGCGGCAGACTTTTTTCCCGCGACGCGCTTCCGGGACAAGTTCTACCGGCCCGACATCGTTCGGATGGTATTGGAAACGCTCGATGAAGATTTGGCCGTGACGCGCGCCAATGCACAGCGCCCGGGTTTGAGCGCTCGGGCAGTGACTGATCTCAGGTTGGATTTGCCGCCGCTGGTGACCATCCGATCCCCCAAAGACGGCGATCCGGTCACTTCGCCCGAAGGGGAGGTCACGGTGAAATACAGCGTGCGTTCGCCATCCGGCTTACCCATCACCCGTGTGTTTGCATTGATCGATGGACTGCCCGCGAAGGGCGCGGAGACGCAAGGTTTTGCGCCACGGTCGCCGGATCAGGAAAGCGCCGGCGAACTCAAGATCAACATCCCACCGCGCGACGTCAAGCTCTCGCTCATCGCCGAGACCGGGCAATTGGCCAGCGAGGCGGCGACCATCCAACTTGAATGGGAAGGACCACCACCTACCGTGACGGGAGAGCTCCCGGTGCTCTATGCGCTCATCATAGGCATCGGCGATTATGACAAGGTGGAGAAACTTGGATCGTTTCCGGCAGCGGACGCCGATGCCCTCGCGCAACAGCTGCAGCAACAGGAGAGATT
>JBAQHC010000139.1:0-3111 GCA_049288095.1 Alphaproteobacteria bacterium
CGCGAGCCCATCGAAAAGCCATTGTTCCTGCGCTGCACCGATCAAAGAGCGGTTGGCCTGCAAGAGCTCCGGGCAATCTTCAACCGACTCAAGATGGCCATGACCTTTGTCAGGCGCGCCATAGCAAGCCGCGCGGGAGCGATATTGCCGCCCATCGATCATCGAGACTTCGACAAGATCGCCGAATGCAAATCGATCATAGAGGTGCATCGCCGGCCCATTTGGCGTTGAGAGGCTCGGCTTGACAGGCATGTTTTCATAAAACGCCTGATAGGCGGCAGCACGGCGCTTCAGGAACAGTTTGGGATCATCGAAAGTCTGCGACCATTGATCGGCGTAGTCGTTCTGTACCTCGTGATCGTCCCAAGTCACGAAGGAAGTTGCCGTCGCGCGCAGCTCCTGCAAATCCGGATCGAGCTGGTATTGGGAGTAACGGTTCCGATAGCCGGCAAGCGTCGTCACTTCCTCATTGTCGCTGTGCGCTCGCACCTTCTCCTTTGGGTCGACGTTCTCGTAGATGTAATCGCCGAGGAAGAGCACGCCATCGGGATGCTCTTCAGCGAGATGCCTGTAAGCCGAGAAATACCCGTGCTCGTAGTTCGAACATGAGACGAACGCGAGCTTCAAGCGCTCGATCGGCGCGCCTGGGGCGGGAAGCGTCATTGCACGGCCGATGCGGCTCGTCGCATCGCCATGATGGAACCGGTACCAATAAGGCCGCGCCGGATTGAGCCCAGTGATTTCCGCATGCACCGAGTAGCCAAAATTGGGATCGGCCTGCGCCACTCCCTTGTGCACGATCTTGCGCATCTTTTCATCGGTCGAAATCTCATACCGGACCTTGGTTGGCACGCCCTTCAATCCGGCAAGACCATCAGGCGAATAGTCCAACGGCTTGGGTGCGAGACGTGTCCAAAGCACAAATCCTTGGCTCGACGCCGAGCCCGACGCTACGCCGAGCTTGAACGGGTGCCCTGTCATCCAACTAAACGGCGAGAACCCGCCCGTCAGCGCGAAACCGGCCGCGTACGTGGCGCCCTTTATGAAGGCGCGCCGCGACGGTTGGAATGCGCTCACCTTGCTTTTCATGGACACACGGCCCCTCCCCGAGACGCTGCGACGATACGAATGCATTGTGACTGTTCCGGCACGGCGGAGCCGGCCAGGCGGATTTGGTGAGGTAGGAAATCACAATCCGCGCCAGCAAAACAACCGCGTCCCTGACCGAAATACCACATCACGCAACTGCAATATGAATGTCGCCCCGGTGTTACAAAGGATTAGTAGCGTCCCGCTCGTAGGGGCGACGAGTGGGGGTGACGCGGCAATCGATAAGCCGCGCCTTTGAATTGTCTGAAAATTTCGAGAGCACGACGGACGGCGCGATAATGCGCCGCCGGCGAATTGTGGGGTCTTTTCATGAGCTTTCAAAGATATTTGCTGGGCGGTGCTGCGGCTATCGCCATTGTTGGCGGCATGGTCGCGGGCGCACATGCGCAAGAAACATCAGCGGTCATTCGTGGCGTCGTAACCGGACCCTCGGGCGAGGCGGCAGCAGGGGTCACTGTGGTTGTGACGCATGTGCCGTCGGGAACCACGACGACCGTCAAGACCAATGGCGCCGGCGTGTTTGTCGCCTCCGGCTTGCGCGTCGGCGGCCCTTACACGGTTGAGCTCACATCGAGCGCTTATCAGGGCCAGAAGATCGAAAACGTCTTCACCTCACTCGGCCAAACTGCCGAAGTCGACGTCGCGATGAAGGCGCCTGAAGCGGCTCAGGAAATCGTGGTGACCGCTTCGCGCAACACCCAGGGCATCAAGACCGGCCCGCGCACGGTCATCACCGCGGAACAGATTGAAAAATCGCCGTCGATCGGCAACGACCCGAAGGATTTCGCCCGTCGCAATCCGTTTGTGACGATCGATCCTTCGAACTTCGATAGCTTTAACGTCGCCTCGCAACGCGGCCGCGCCAACAGCTTGACGGTCGATAATGTTCGTCTGAACGATGACTTCGGTCTGAACTCGTCCGGCTACCCGACCTTGCGCCCGCCAATCTCTGAAGAGGCGATTGCGAGCGTTGCCGTCAACGTGGCGCCCTACAGTGTCGAATACAACAAGTTCACCGGAGGCAATCTCAACGTCGTGACCAAGTCGGGCACGAATGATTTCCACGGTTCGGCCTTTTACGAGTACAGCAACGATTATTTCCGCAACGACTACATCAGGCACACGAGAGTTCGCCAGCCGTTCACCGAAGATACCTGGGGCGGCTCCCTCGGCGGGCCGATCTGGCCGGACCGGGCGTTCCTGTTCCTAGATTATCAGCGCTACATCGCCGAAAAGCCTTTCCCATCGGGCCCCAGCGACGGCAGCGCGCCGCTTCAAGTTGACAACATAACACAAGCGAACGTGGATCAGATTGCTGGCCTTGAAAGCTCGCTGCTCGGCTTCAACTACGATACGCAACATCCACTGTCCGCGAACGCGCCGATCCAAGAAAATGCGATAAATTCGCTTGCGAAATTCGACGTCAACATCATGCCGGGCCAACGCCTGGTAATGACCTATCAGCAGATTCACAATGGCTTGCCGACGGACGGATTGGGCTCCTTCTCCAACCGGCTCGATCTCGCCAGCGACTTTTATACGGCTGGCGACCGGGTCGAAGCCGAGAACTATCAGCTGTTCTCTGACTGGACGGACAATTTTTCGACCGAGATCACCTACTCGCACAAGCATGTGAAGCAGATTCAGGATGCCCTTGCCGGCAACCAGACCGCGACCGGCGCCGGCGATAATCCGGACTTCCTGGGCGAGGTCATCGTTGCCTATCCAAAGGGCGGTGTTGACGCAGCCGGTAACAAGCTCAATGGACCTTCTACGACAGGTTCGGATTCATCCTTGACGTTCGGCACCGATACCTCGCGCCAAGCCAATCAGTTGCAGAACTCGGTGGACTACTGGAAGGCGAAGGCGATCTACACGCTCGGCCGCCACTCGTTCATGGGCGGCTATGAGCGCGAGGATTATCAAGCCCGCAACCTGTTCCTGCAGGCTTCGGAAGGCGTGTTCACGTTCTCAAATACGACCGACCTCGGCGTCGCGAAG
>JBAQHC010000140.1:0-1505 GCA_049288095.1 Alphaproteobacteria bacterium
ACACGTTGTTCACTCCGATTAGCCTGATGCCTTCCCCGCTTCCGTTGCCCTGCAGTGTGTAGCCGTTTCCGACGATTAATATGTTGCTTCTCTGAACTGTTATCGTGGAGTTCATATCACCAGCAAGCTGGTACGTAACGTTGTTTGATGTTGAAAGGGGGGTCCCTGTCGGATCGATGCTTCCGTCAGCTCTTATGTAGACGTAGCCATAACTTGGTGAATAGAAAACCGGCGCGAGCGTGTGATTGTCATTCATGATGACGGATATTGGGTTGACGGAGCCTGCCTGAGAGCCGTCCAGCAGCCAATAGCTAAACACGTAGCCCCCATAGGCCGTGGCGGATATCTGTACCGACTGTCCCGCCGCGTAAATGTACGCTCCGGGCAGCAGACTTGTGTTCCCGCCTGTAGCCCCGACGATTGTCAGTGTGTAATTGGTTTGAGTGAAGGCTGGCTGTAACGTGTGGTTGGCCATCATCAGGACTATGATTGGATTTGTGGATCCTGCGTTGCTGCTGTCGAGGAGCCAGTATCCAAGGGCGTAACCGCTGTCAGGAATTGCTGTCACTGAAACATTTGCTCCGTACGCATTACTGTAGTTTCCAGGCGGAGGGGCAGTAGTTCCGCCGGGCGTTGAGATGATTGTTAATATCGGCTGTAAGCCGTTGGTTACAAGGCCGTCTTGGGCGGTGAAGGGCATTTCGTTCAGGTCGGGATCCAAAAGGTAAGAATGTACGTATTGTGAAAAGAAAATGTTTCCAATGTTGACGGGGTTTGCCACGGTGCCGATTTGCAATGACGTTACTCCGTATGCTTGACAAGTGAAGTTAAGTCTGAACAGAATGCCCTGTGACACATTTACAGATCCCGTCAGCAGTAAATTTCCGGCTAATGTATAGTTGTATCCGTCGAAGGTTGGGTTGTTCAGAACGGGGGATACAGGGATAGTCGACTGGTTTGCGAAAACGTCGTTCTGGGGAATCCACGCCGCTGTGCAGTTTACTATGGTCGCGTTGTATTTTAGGTAGACTTGCCATAAATTCAGGTTGGTGACGTTGCCAACAGTTATGTTGATTGTGAAAGATTGGCCAGGCGTGACTGTTATCAGCGTAGGCGTAACTGACATCGTGGTTTCAACCGTGCTTGAGAGGGTTGCGCGGGTACAAGCCCCTAGAAGAAGTATCGCTATAGCTACTATAAGGAGTCTCTTCAAGCGCCTCGCCTAGCCTATCAGATATAGAAGCAATTAGCAAATATCATTTGCGGACGCGTAGAAGCCCGCCGCGTTTAATGCTCAGGTCGAAAGACGTGGAATCCCTGAAGGGTGCATGGCTCTGCCTGAAAATCCTCCGAAGCGGCCTAGTTCTTGAGCAGGTTCAATTAGGTTGCTAGCATTCTAGCAGTTTCGAGTAGTGCTTAGTTAAGCATAAAAGTTGGATTTGCCACGTATCTACGGGGAAAATGCGCAAGAAATTGGCTTTATTGGGGTTCGCTTTCCTCTGGAT
>JBAQHC010000141.1:0-4438 GCA_049288095.1 Alphaproteobacteria bacterium
GCGCCGGGGTTTATCGCGTCTTCTGGCGTGTAACGGCGGAAGACGGGCATCGCACATCGGGCGACTACGAGTTCAAGCTAAAGCCTGCGCGATAACGGAGTTGGGTGTAAAAACGCTCCGTGCTTATCCCCCCTCCCCTTGCGGGAGGGGGTAGGGGGAGGGGTGAATTCGAAACAAGCAATTCCACCCTCCCCGATTGCATCCGGTGTTGCCGGACGCAATCTGCCCCTCCCGTCAAGGGAGGGGCGATTCCATTAAGCTACCCTCGCCTTAGCTTGCGCCGATCATGAGATCGAGGCATTGGACCGCTTGGCCCGATGCCCCTTTGCCGAGATTGTCGAGCAGCGCGACGAGCACAGCCTGCTCGTGCTTTTCGTTGCCGAACACATAGAGCCGCATCTTGTTGGTGCCGTTCAAAGCCTCGGGCTCCAGATTGCGCGGATCGAGCGATGAGGCAACGCCGATGGCATGCGCCTCCTCAAGCGGCGCGACCTCGACGAACTTGCGGCCTTTGTAGTGATCGGCAAGCGCGGTATGCAGCGCCGACAAGGTTGGTTTATTCTTGATCGTCCAAAGCTGCAGCGGGATTTGCAAGAGCATGCCTTGCGCGTAGCGCCCAACGCTTGGCGTGAATAGCGGGCGCCGATCCAAAAGGCCGAACATCTGGATTTCGTCGATATGCTTTTGCACGATGCCCATGTTGTAGAGGCGGAAATTCGCGCGTGTGTAATCCTTGGAATTGGGATCCTCGAAGGCTGCGATCAACGCCTTGCCGCCGCCGCTATAACCCGAGACCGCGTTGATCGTGATCGGGTAATCCATCGGTATGAGCCGATTGCGCACGAGCGGGCGCAGCAATGCAATCGCACTCACCGCATAACAGCCTGGATTCGTTACGCGTGGCGCGCGCGCAATCAACTCGCTCTGCTCCTCAGCCATCTCCGGGAAGCCGTAGACCCAGCCGCGTGCGGTTCTGTGTGCGGAGGATGAATCGATGATCCTTGTGCGAGGATTCTTGACCAGCGATACGGCCTCGCGCGCGGCGTCATCTGGCAGGCACAGGATGGCAATATCGGCAGCGTTGAGCGCTTCGGCGCGAGCGCTCTTGTCTTTCCGCTCGGCGTCGCCGAGGCGAATGAATTCAAGATCAGCGCGGGGCTCGAGCCGCTCGCGGATTTGAAGCCCCGTCGTGCCGTGCTCGCCGTCGATGAAAATTTTCGCCTTAGGCATGGTCATCCTCAAACAAACCGGGCGCCTGACTTTCGCCAAGCGCCCATCGAATTCGACCTTAAGATACGAATTAGCGCTTGGAGAACTGGAAGCTGCGGCGCGCCTTGGCCTTGCCGTACTTCTTGCGCTCGACGATGCGGCTGTCGCGCGTGAGGAAGCCGGCCTTCTTCAAAACGCCTCGAAGATCGGGCTCGATATGGGTCAAAGCGCGCGAAATGCCATGGCGTACGGCGCCGGCCTGGCCCGATAGCCCGCCGCCCTTCACCGTGCAGATGATGTCGTATTGCGTTGCGCGGCCCGCGGCATTCAAAGGCTGAGCGATCATCATGCGCAGCACCGGCCGCGCGAAATAAACTTCCTGCGTGCGGCCATTAACGGTGATGCGTCCGGCGCCCGGCTTTACCCACACGCGCGCGACGGCATTCTTGCGCTTGCCGGTCGCATAGGCCCGGCCTTCGGTGTCGATCTTCTTCTGGGCACGAGCGCGCGCATTCTCGCGGCGTGCCTCTTCCTCGGTGAGGTGCGAAAGATCGCGCAGCGTGCGCGGCTGATGGTCTTCGGTATTGCTCATATCGCCACCGAATTCTTGCGGTTCATGGCCTTCACATCGAGCGGTTGCGGGTTTTGCCCGGCATGCGGATGATCGGGGCCCTTGTAAACTTTAAGATGCGTGAGCTGCAGCCGCGCCAAGGGGCTTTCCTTCGGCAGCATGCGCTCAACCGCTTTCTTGATCACCCGCTCCGGGAATTTGCCGCCCAAGATTTGCGCCGGTGTGCGCGTTTTCACGCCGCCGGGATAGCCGGTGTGCCAGTGATATTCTTTGTCCCGCATCTTCTTGCCGGTGAACACGACCTTCTCGGCATTGACGACGACGACATAATCGCCGCAATCGACATGCGGCGTGTAGATCGGCAAATGCTTGCCCCTGAGGTGCTTGGCAATCACTGCCGCAAGGCGCCCGACCACGAGGCCCTGGGCGTCGATCAGCACCCAGCGCTTCTCGACCTCGGCGGGCTTGGCGGAAAATGTCTTCATTGTCGGCGTCTTCATTGGTCGGCTCCAGGGCCAGCCTGTGAAAGTCGGCGCGTGGATAAGGGTTTAGGCACCGGAAGTCAATGTGGTATTATAATACCGCATCAGAAGCTGCTGAGAAGAGTGGCCCACGGTCCGCTCTTTCGAGCGATGTTCGCCTCGGCAAAGGTGTGGTAGCCACGATGCTTCGCGCTTACGAGGGGATTTTTTCGTGATTCGTCTTCTCTTTGGATTGCTCGCCGCCCTTGCTCTGGTTGAGCCGGCCTTCGCTCTGTCGGACTTCCCGGCAAGATTTGTCGTCGAAGACATCAATGCCAACGGCACGACGATCCATGTTCGCTATGGCGGCAGGGGTCCGGCCGTGCTGATGATCCACGGCTTTGGCGACACGGGCGATATGTGGGCGCCGCTCGCAAGGGAGATGGTGAAGAACCACAGAGTAATTGTGCCGGATCTGCGCGGCATGGGTCTTTCGGCGCATCCCGACACCGGCTACGCGAAGAAGAACGAAGCGCTCGACATGATGGGCGTGCTCGCGAAGCTGCACATTAGGAAGTTCGATCTCGTCACCCATGACATCGGCAATATGGTGGGCTATGCGATTGCCGCGCAATTCCCGACGCGCGTCACCAAATGGGTGGTGATGGATGCGCCGCTCCCTGGCATTCAGCCGATGTGGGACAAGCAGCTCGTTAATCCCAAGACTTGGCACTTCAACTTCCGCGGGCCGGACGAAGAGCGTTTGGTCGCAGGCCGCGAGCGAATCTTCCTCGACCGATTCTACAACGAGCTTTCGGCGAGCCCCTTTGCGATCGATGAGGCAACGCGCGCGCAGTATGCCGAGCTCTATGCGCAGCCGCACGCGATGCATGACGCATTCGAGCAATTCGCCGCCTTTACGCAAGACGGCGTCGACAACAATGCCTTTCTCGCCATGGGCAAGCTTCGCATGCCTGTCCTCGCGATTGGCGGCGATCACTCCTATGGCGGTTCGCTTGCCGATGATCTACGGGTGGTTGCCATCGATGTGCAAAGCGGCGTGATCGCCAATTCAGGCCATTGGATCATGGAAGAGCAGCCTGACCAGGCTGTCTCGATGATCACGAAGTTTCTCGCACAGAATAATTAGCGGCTTCGATTTTCATCTCAACCGCGATGCAATTGCCCTCTCCCGCGGGGAGAGAAAAGGATTGGCGGCGGCAAGATTACGTCCTCTCCCTCGGGGAGAGGAAGAGCTTGTTGTCCGCATAAAAGTGTCACCTTAGGGATCGCCGTATTGCGTGAGCACGGCCTCGACCCGCGGCACATCCTCGGGGTTGTTGATCTCCCAGAACGGCCGCCCGCCGGCGGTCACTTCGACAACACGGATCGGCTCGCCATGTTCGAGCACGCGCAGTTGCTCGAGGCCTTCAAGCTGTTCGAGCGGGCATGGCCCCCACCCCACATAACGCGCGAGCAACTCAGGCCGGTACGCATAAAGCCCGACATGATGCATCACGGGGATCGGGCTCGGCGGCGGGCCCGGCGGCACATAAGGCACAACTTCCTTCGAGAAATAGAGCGCGCGGCCGTGTGAATCGGTGACGACCGTTGTGCCGCCAACGCGGCCGTTGCGGCGGTCGTCCTGAAAGTGTCTCAGCGTTTGCTCATCACAGCGCACGGCAGGCGTTGCCATCGCGAAATTCTCTTCGCGCGCCATCACTTCGATCATTGCGTCGAGGAAATGCGGCGGCGTCAGCGGCGCATCGCCCTGCAGGTTGATATAGAGATCGGCCTTGTCTTTGAGCATGCCCGCCGCTTCGGCGACGCGCTCGGTGCCGTTGCGGCAAGCTTCCGATGTCATCAGCACCGGCGCGCCGAAGCCGCGTGCCGCGGCGGCAATGCGCTCATCGTCGGTTGCGATGGTGACGGAGCTTGCAGCCTTCACCTTGCACGCGATCGCGTAGACGCGCTCGATCATCGTCTTGCCGTTGACGGAGACAAGCGGCTTGCCCGGATAGCGCGAGGATTGATACCGCGCCGGAATGATGATCGTCGTCTTCATCGCTTAGTGCTCCACCCTCCCCGAATGCTTCGCATTCTGCCCCTCCCGTCAAGGGAGGGGCGATTAAAGAAAAGCCAAGCGCTTCAAAATGAATCCCCCCTCCCCTTGCGGGAGGGGGTTAGGGGGAGGGGT
>JBAQHC010000142.1:0-1570 GCA_049288095.1 Alphaproteobacteria bacterium
TCCACCAAGTCCACCAGCCGCTCGGCCTTGCGGAAACGCGGGAAGAGGTAATTCTCCTCCAGCTTCTCGTGATAGTCCTCGATGAACGAGCGGATGATGCCGGCGGCGTCCTTGAGCGCCTCCGGCGGGGAGTCCTCGTTGGCCTCCAAGCGGCGGATGGCCTCGCCGTAAACCAGAAGCACGCGCCGCAGCACGCCGTGCTCCCGCATGAGGTCCTCGACGGGCAGGATGTCCTGTTGGGGTCCGCCTTCGGCGGGCGATATTTCCGGTTCCGGCGGCCAGGCCGCCAGGGCGCGGTTGGCCAGCAGTAGCCCTCCGGCCGCTGCGGCGGAGGCCGTGATGAACTTCCTGCGACTGAGCTGGTGCGTATCAGACATGGGATGCTCTCCTTTCCCGCCGGTCCCGGTGCGCCGGGACACGCTTATACCCGCCGTCTTGACGCATCCATGAGAAATTCTAGGCTCTTTCAGCCGCTTTAGCAGGAACTCAGGTGGCTGGTCGACGCCGTTGAGAAGCCGCCCCGTCGCCCCTACAATAATAGTCGAAGAAGGCCGACATCGTTTTGACGAAGGAGAACCTGCCATGAAGGCTATGCAAGTAACGCTCGGGGTCTTAGTGGGCGTCGTCTGGGTGCTGCTGGCGGGCTGCCACGAGAGGAAGGTCGTCGTCCACGAGCCTCCGCCGCCGCTCATCGTGGAGCGCCGGCCGCCCTGCCCGTCCCACGACTGCATCTGGGTGGATGGATACTGGCATTGGGACAACCATCGGTACGTCTGGAATCGTGGCCGCTGGATCGTGCCGCCGCATAGGGACGCCGTGTGGGTCTCGCCGCGATACGAGAGGCACGAACAAAACTATCACTACACGCCGGGACGTTGGGAGGGCGGCGAGCACCGCGAACAAATTCAGGAACACAGAGCCCCAAGAGACTCCAGAGACCAGCGAGAAGAAGGGGGCCACCCGGATCGGCATTGAGTTCGAATTAGATGAACCGCGAACTGCCCGCGGAAAGCCCTTTTTTCACGAACCCATGGACGCCCTAGAGCAGCTTCGCCAAGCTGTTGACGCGATCCTTCTTCGCCAAGCCGACACGCAGACGCGGCGCAACGGCTTTGTGCATCTGTACGGCGTGGCCGGGTGGTGCGCCCTGCTGGCCCTGCGTCGCGGCCTGGACGCGCAATTGGCGGCCGCGGCCGGGATGCTGCACGACATCTCGGCCTATCAGACCGGCGACATGACCGACCACACCCGCCGCAGCAGTGACCTCGCCCGGCAGATGCTGGCGGCCACCCCGGCCTTCACGCCGCCGCAGGTGCAGCAAATCTGCGACGCGATCCTCCGGCATGACGAAAAACTCACCACTCACCAGCCGCTGGACGAGGTGCTCAAAGACGCCGACCTGATGCAGCACTACCTCTACAACCCCGCCCTGCGATCCCGCAAACCGCCCACCGACCGCCTCCTGGCAACCATACGGGAACTGGGCATCACCCTCTAAGCCGGCCGGTGCCGTGGTTGCGGAGTGTACAACCACGTTTGACTTGAACTAGTGATTCAACGTGGCCACAAA
>JBAQHC010000143.1:0-4291 GCA_049288095.1 Alphaproteobacteria bacterium
TCTCTGAACCGCTCAACCGTGATCAGAAAGGTGTTGGATGAATCGGTGCCGGCCCAACTCGGCGGCAGAAGGAAAAAGATTCCGACCAGCGAGGCCGCCATTCGCACACTCGTCCACAAGGCTCTCAAAGATCGAGATCTCGGCGCGATAAGGGATATCCTGCAGCTCTGGGCAGAAACTGAAGAGGCAGCTCAGTCCGCTAAAGAAGCGGAATATCCCTTTAGCGATTCAGATAGGGAAGTCATCTCTGAAGTCCACGCCCGCTTAATCGCGTGTCGGGTGACAGCGGGTTCATGACCGATCGGACACTGACACAATATACCGACATCCTGCGCGCCGATTTCGCCGCATTCACGCATCGTGCCTTTCTCGAGCTCTACGGCTCGAAAACCTTCAAATTCAATTGGCATATTGAGCTCCTCGCCGAACGCCTTGAGGCTGTAAGGCTTGGAAGCTGTAAGCGTCTCATCATCAATCTGCCGCCGCGCCACCTCAAGTCTTTCGTGGGCTCGGTCGCTTTCCCGGCCTTCGTGCTCGGCCACACGCCGGCTGCTGAGATCTTGTGCGTCAGCTATGGCCAAACCCTGACGGACGATCTCGCAAGATCATGCCGCCAGCTGATGCAGAGCCGCTTCTATCAAGCGCTGTTCCGGACAAGGCTCGCCAACGACCGACAAGCTTTGGATGAGTTTGGAACGACAGCTGGAGGTGTCCGCCGTGCGCGCTCCATGACAGGTGGCATTACTGGCATAGGCGCCGACTACATCATTATTGACGATCCGATCAAGCCCGATGAGGCGCAATCCGGCGCGCGGCGCCCGGCCGTGAACGAGGCCTTCTACTCGACGATCTATAGCCGCCTCAACGACAAAGAGACTGGACGAATTGTCTTGATTATGCAGCGTCTTCATCAAGACGATCTGGTGGCCCACATTCAGGAGCAGGAACGCTGGGACATTTTAGCGCTGCCCGCTATTGCAGACACGGGTGAGGTTTATGATATTCGCACGCCCTACGGTATCCACAGAGTCACGCGTCCTGAAGGCGAAGCCCTGCACGCGGCCCGTGAGTCGATTGAAAGGCTCACCGAGATTCGGCGCCTGAACCCGTGGGTCTTTTCAGCGCAATACCAGCAGAATCCTCAGCCCCCTGAGGGTGCTATTATCAAGCGCGATTGGCTCAAATTCTATAACTCAAACGAGCTGCCGTGCGAATTCGATATCAAGATTCAGAGTTGGGACACCGCGAACAAGACCGGTGAAGCGAACAGCTATAGCGTGTGCACAACTTGGGGCATTAGCAGCCGTCACTTCTACCTACTCCACGTGTTCCGTGAACGGCTGGAGTTTCCTGCATTGCGGAGCAGAGCGATGCAGCTCAATCGCGAACACTCGCCAACGACCGTCGTCGTGGAGCCACAACAATCTGGGTCACCTCTCTTGCAGGTGCTGACTGACTCTCAAGTTCCGGTTGAAGCGGCCGCATTAACTGGTGCTGACAAAGCAGCGCGACTTCACGCGCAGATCGACAAGTTCGCCGGCGGGTATGTTCATATCCCGAAGCAAGCTCACTGGCTCGACACTTATGTCGATGAGCTGACCAGCTTTCCCTACTCGAAATTCTCGGATCAAGTGGATTCGACGGTTCAAGCTCTTGCCTGGGCCTCGATGGAGCAAAACACCTCGTTTGCAAATGCTATGGGCGGCCTCAAGGCGCTCTACGGAGACCCGACAGAAGTGAAGGCACTGATCAAGGTTCGAGTGAAGAAGGGGAACGGACAAATTAGATCGGTCGACGGCAAGAAGCTGATTAACTACACGGAAGGAGAAATTATCGAGCTCGACCAAGAAACGGCGATCGCTGTGAGCCGAAACATGGACTTCGAGCTGGTCTGACGTTGTCTAACCAGATCCCAAGCCCTGCAACGAGGTTATCTCATTGAGTTGTTGGGGCAGCCATGCAAAATGACTATACGCGGAAACTCAAATTCAGCCGTTTCGCTTTCATCAAATATTTTTTTTGACTCCGCTTGCTCCGATGGACAGTCTGATTCGTTCCTTCTTTGAAAGAGCCCCCGCGGACTGCGGCAGGATTTACAATGAACGGTCCCTGCAACTTGAGCTCGCCTATTGCTTCCGTCTCCATGGCGCAAGTGTCGAGTTCGAGCGGCCGCTTAAAGTACCGAGACCAACGGCCTCAACCTGTCGACCAAAATCGAATCTGGATCTGTTTGTTCGCAACAACGACCAATCATTTGCTATTGAGCTCAAGGTCCCACTGAATGGGCGTCATCCCGAAACCCTGTATGATTTTTGCGCTGACCTTGAATTCGTGGAGTCCATCGTAGGAGCCCGACTGGCTGATCGGGGCTTCTGTCTTCTCGTCACGGATGATGGGGCCTTTTGGAGCGACAGCGGTCGCGGCAGCCCGATCCATGATTTATTTCGGCGCTCGGGCACAATCCTGACAGGCGCTGTTCGAAAGCCCACTGGTTCGAAAGACACGACGGTCGTGATTTCAGGACAATATCGTCCGGTCGAACTTTGGCGGGATGTGCCAGACTCTCGATTGATGAGCGGAGCAAAGTATTTGCTCCTAGAGATCAAGTGAGCGACATCAGATCCAGGCCTTTCGACGCGGCGCGTCTCGGTCGTGCCACGTGAAGGGCCCTTGACCAAGCCCAAACGATGCCAACTGACTCCTTGCTATCTTCCCTGAGCGGGGTGCGCATAGATTCCGAAGAAGGCCGAGCGCGGCGATTCTCGCTGCAAGCTACCTGTTCACGAAATTCATCATTAGCATGTGTTCAGCTTGCCGGTGATGACGCTGTTGTTTCGATTGTAGGTCGCCGCGGGCGATCTCCAGCAACTAACTTGAGGGTCTTCAGATCGCCGCTTGTCACCCTCAGGCCGCGATATGGCGCTTCGTTGGACGCGATGCGAATAGCCTGCGTTACAGCAAGCGCACCGGCGAAAGCACTCACGAACGGCACGGCGACGCCCTTTTCAGAAAGCAACGCCGCGCCGCAGCCACCGTCATCGAGCGCCCGCGTAAGCTCCTTGTAAGCGTGGAGCTCACGCAGACTCTTTGCGATTTGCTCGGTCTGATCCTCGACACCATCGAAATGCTGCGCCGGATCATGCTGTCGATCGAACACGTTCATGCGAATATCCTGATAGCTGGAATAAGTCGCGCCGAGACCGCAATCGATAACGTGATCAAAGCCTGGGAGGCCTAGCAGGCGGCGTGGCGGCATCCGATCCAGGCCAGACAGCGCAAGCCCCGGTTCACTATCGCGGCGGCGACAGGTTTTATCCAGCCGGCGGTCGATACGACGCACCTGAAACTTGCGACGATCGGCCCACTCCTCGGCGACCTTCGTCTTTAACACATCGTAGCGGCCTCGCTCGACAAGCAGCGATGTCCCCCAATTCGTCGAGGTGACAAGGTCATCGTCTTGAAGAAACAACATGACACTGCTCGGGTCTGCATATGGAAGCGCAAACAATGACCAGAGATAGGCTTGGCCCAAATTTCCGATGCCAACCAGCCAAAGCGCACGAGGCAGTGAAATATCATCAAGGCTGGGATTCGTAGCATCAGCTGGCGCTACATCCGGCAACCACAATGACAGACATTGAGTCATCCGCCCGGCGCGTTGATCGCCCTGTTCAGCGAGGAACGCCTGCCCTACCGCAAGGGAGCCGGCAGCAATACCGCTTAAGGCAAAATTGCTCCGGCCAATGCACTGCCGCCGATATCGCGCTGTAACACCCACAACCCATCCATCCCAAAATGCCTGCAC
The DNA here is from genome assembly GCA_049288095.1 of Alphaproteobacteria bacterium. Classification (GTDB taxonomy): domain Bacteria; phylum Pseudomonadota; class Alphaproteobacteria; order CAWBKL01; family CAWBKL01; genus CAWBKL01. The sequence goes on from JBAQHC010000143.1 coordinate 3,806, forward strand.
GTCCCATAAAGGAGTGACTGGCACATCATCGCCAATCGCGATTCGCCTGCCTGTCTCAAGCTCGCCGGTTTCTGTCGCGCCAAGCCGCTTTGCGGCTTCACCAAGCGTCAACGATACGATTGGCAGCGGCACAACAAGGGGGACATCGAGTTCGCCAGCAATGCCGACCCTGCCAAAGCAACGCGATGCCGTGGCGACGGCCGTCAAGAATGCCGCTTGGCCTGCAACGGTACTGACAACAGCTGGACCAATCACAATGCTTATCATCGCGGCAGCGAGCTTGGCGTCGGCCTCGGGGATAGAATATTTGCCCGAATTCACAAGAGCGGCGCGGACGTTCGCGTTTTCGGCATCAATATTCATTTTGGCCACCATCCAACCTGAAATATGTGATTGCCGTGCGGGCTATGGTCGTGCCATTGCCGCGCACCCTTATATTCGTAGATGCCGATCGCACCGGGCATGCCGCGACGCATGGCAAAGCGC
>JBAQHC010000144.1:0-12671 GCA_049288095.1 Alphaproteobacteria bacterium
ATGCTGACGGGCTCGCTCGGCATGTTGCCGTCGGCATCGCTTGGCGCGCCGGATCCCAAGACGGGCAAGCGGCGCGCGCTTTATGAGCCCGTGCACGGCTCGGCGCCCGATATTGCCGGCCAGGGCCTCGCCAACCCGATCGCGATGATCGCCTCGCTCGGCATGTGCCTGCGCTACTCGTTCGGCATGAGCAAGGAGGCCGACCTGATTGATCGCGCAATTTCCGGGGCGCTCGCCAAGGGCTTACGCACGAAAGACATTGCCGAGAAGGGTGCGAAGTTTGTCGGCACCCGTGAGATGGGCGATGCCATCCTCGGGGAAATAAGGACTCTTGAGGCAGGTTGACTCGCGGCTCGCGCGTAAGCCCTACTTTGTCTCAATGGCGAAGGAGGGGCGAATGAAACTTGATCGAATTGCGATTTCTATCGTGTCACTTGCTGTCCTGAGCGCATGTGCCACGCCTCAATCTACTCCTGCGGCGTCGACTGCTGCGATCGCTGCGACACCTGCACCGAATTCCGCATCAGCCAAAGATACCAACCGCGTCATCTGCAAGACCCTGCCGGTGACCGGCTCAAGACTCGGCGGCACGAAGACCTGCATGACCGGGCGCGAGTGGGACGAATACGAATACCGGCAGATGAAGAATACTCAGGGCTATCAGAACAGCCAGCCGGGCCCGCCAACACCTGGACACCCATAAGCTTGGGGCGCGGTCGCACTGACAAACTGCTTGCCTCGCTGAAAAAGGGAAGTATGCGCAGGGCGAGCAGACAGGCCGTCGGTTGAAGATCGGCTCGATATCCAAGAGCTGTTCGCGAACTATTGCGGCGTTACCGGATCATCACTCGACGAAGCGGCGGCGAAGTGGCAAAATGACACTCTGCTCGTGCGCGGCAATATGGAGGGGGAAACCGGCATGAAGATCATCAATTTTTTTATTTTGCTTCTTGCCATTCCGCCGGCAATTCTCTCGACCATTCAGCTCTTCAACACGAGCCTTCCCGTTGTCTCGCCGATCTATGACTCGATCGTGCGAACCGCTACCGACAAAGTCAGGGAGGTAACACGTCAGGGCGGGGAATCCCCACAAACGTCGAGCGCGAGCGGCGCCGCGAAAGCTCCTACGCCAGGTCCAGTTGCCGAGGAAGCGGCTCCCGCAGCTGCCGACCAGACGGGCGAAGTGAGTTCTCTGCGGCCTGTTCATATCGGAATCGCCGCGGTCTCGATCATTATCGCGCTTCTCATGTTTCTCGGTCTGCGTGCGCGAGCGCGCGCCTGACGCTTAGCGCGCATACTTCATTCAAGGCGCGAAGCGAGGAAAACGCCGCATTCGTTTGCTGGAAATTTCGATAAGGAAATTCCTATCCCGTTGTTTTGACGAAGCAATGCTTCGATTGCGACCGAATCTCATTTCTCTTTCAGACGGGGAAAGTACGATAATCCTTCGCCCGATGCGTCTTGCTCCCACAAGAAACAAAAGTCCTCAAAGGCTAAATGGCGTTCGATCCGCCTCCTTCAAGGCACCCGTCAGCACTTTAGATTGCTCGTGCAGAAGCGCCGCAATAGCGGCCGGTTTGGATCACCGAGATTGACTTCTTAACCCCTCCTCTGCCATCAAAGCGCCCGGAAAGAGGAAGGCCATGATCGCCTTTTGCGCCAGAGCCGAATTGAAAACTGCCGCGTCTGCGGCCGGGCTCGCACGCGCCCTCAAAGCCAAGACCACCAAGACGACGAAGAAGACCACCTAACAGGTGTCTCCTCTCCCTTGGGCTCTCCCGGGAAGGGGGCGCCGGGGAAGGCCCGCTTGCTTTGGCAGGCGCGCCGGACCAGATAGGGGGAGCGAAAAATGCCGCGGTCGGGCCTCATGGTTCGACAAGCTCACCATGAGGAAACGTCTTTCCTCATCCTGAGCCCGTCGAAGGATGAGAAGCAAACACGGCAAGAAAGTCGAAGGAACGCCAAATGGGTTACCGAGTTGCCGTTGTCGGCGCCACAGGCAATGTGGGCCGCGAAATGCTGAATATCCTCGCCGAGCGCGAATTTCCGGCTGATGAAGTGATCGCCCTCGCCTCGCGCCGCTCGATCGGCAGCGAAGTCTCCTACGGCGACAAGACTCTCAAATGCCGCGTGCTCGACGATTTCGACTTCAAGGGCGTCGACTTTTGCTTGATGTCGGCGGGCGGCAAAGTCTCCAAGGAATGGTCGCCAAGAATCGGCCAGCAGGGCGCGATCGTCATCGACAACTCATCGGCCTGGCGCATGGACCCGGATGTGCCGCTGATCGTGCCCGAAGTGAACGCTGATGCGGTCGGACTTTACAAAAAGAAGAACATCATCGCGAACCCCAATTGCTCGACAGCGCAATTGGTGGTCGCGCTCAAGCCCTTGCACGACCGCGCGCGCATCAAGCGCGTCGTCGTTGCGACCTATCAGTCCGTCTCCGGCTCTGGCAAGGACGCGATGGACGAGCTCTTCAATCAAACGCGCGCGATTTTCGTCGGCGATTCGGTCGAGCACAAAGTGTACCCCAAGCAGATCGCTTTCAACGTGATCCCGCATGGCGGCGACTTCATGGAAGATGGCTACACCACCGAAGAGTGGAAGATGACGGTCGAGACCAAGAAAATTCTCGATCCGAAAATCAAGGTGACGGCGACTTCCGTGCGCGTGCCGGTGTTCGTTTGCCATTCCGAGGCCGTGCATATCGAGTTCGAGGAGCCGATCACCGACGATGAGGCGCGTGAGCTGTTGCGCGAGGCGCCGGGCTGCATGGTGATCGACAAGCGCGAGCCGGGCGGCTATGCGACGCCCATCGAATGCGTCGGCGATTACGCGACCTTCATCAGCCGCATCCGCACCGACCCCACGGTCGATAACGGGCTCGCGATGTGGATCGTCTCCGACAATCTGCGCAAAGGCGCCGCGCTCAATGCGGTGCAGATTGCCGAGATCGTCGGCCGCAAATATCTGAAAAAGGCGGATTGAAGCTTCTCGCCGCCACTCACAATGGGAGGTGTGACATGCGGTTGGCTTATGCGTTCCTTTTGATAAGCGTTGCTGCGACGACGTGCGCGCTGGCAGATTCGCCAATGGCGAACGCGCCCAAACAATTCACACCGGGCCAGATCGTCTGGGGACCGGGACCGGAAGCTTTGCCGCCCGGCGCACAAAAAGCCGTGCTCTACGGCGATCCGAGCAAGCCCGGTCAATTTGCCATTCGCTTGAAGCTTCCAAAAGGCTATCGTGTGCCGCCGCACACGCACCCCGTGCCAGAGATCGTCACGGTGATCTCGGGTACATTCAAGCTCGGCATGGGTCCGGTTGCCGATGAGAGCAAGACGACAGCGTTTCCTGCCGGCAGCTTCGTTGCTGTCGAGCCCGGCATGGCGCATTTCGCTTTCTTCGATGAAGATACCGTCATCCAGACCAACACGATCGGCCCGTGGGCGGTGAACTACGTCAACCCCAAGGACGATCCGCGTCTCAACAAGAAGCCATAAGAAAACCAAAGGGCCGCCCGATGGGCGGCCCTCCGTGGAATCTGATGTCGTCCACCCTGTAAGGGGCTTGGACCATCGCGGCTCATTACGCGAGAAGCAGAGGCTGCTCCGCTGTCACCGTAAGAACCCAAGGCAACGACCTCAGCGAAATCCCACTAGACATTGGATCACCTCCTTTCCGTTGTTGACGACTGACGCCAGAATTAGCGTGAATCGCGGCTTCGTCAATTCAGAAATTTTTTCCAAGCTTTACGATCACGTAATACGCGGCGCTCAGGCCATGATCGCCATCCGGAGCCCCTTGGCGTCGCGCGGCGGATCGGCGGGCAGCGTGATGGCTTGGCCCAGGGCGATTCGGCGCGCCGCGATGGCGCAGGCACAGGCATCGAGAAGATCATCTTCGCCAAAGCTTATGCCTTGCACGGCTTTGGGCGGTGGCGGGACCTCTATCCCGGCCTTGGCCAAGAGGCGCCGTCTCAAGGCCATCCCCTCCGCATACGGACGGCTTTTCATTTTCTTCGGCAAGGCGAGCGGCCGCTGATCATTCATCACCCAAAAGGCGAGTTCAGGGTGGCATTCGAAGACGCGAGGCTCGAGCGCCGGCGTCATCACCGCATCGACCTCGGCGATGCGCGGCAGGATGTTGTAGGTCTGCTTGGCGATCTTACGCGGCGGGTCGGAGTTTTCGAGATTGATGGCGCACGCTTCTCGGTAAGTCTTGGCAGCAAGAGCCGCACGCGCCGGCACCGAAAACACGCTCGATTGTCGCGCACCGAGTCGCGAGCGTGCCTCGTTGCACGCCACACGCCCGCCGCGGATCGCGATCTCGGGCAGGCCGATCGGCACGTCGATCGCGATGATACGCGTCTCGGACGACAGAATCTCGCCGAAATCGCGAAACAGCCTGGCTTCGCATCCGCTGCCTGAAATCGGCGCGAGCACAGCGATCCAGCCGCCGCGGCAGCCATCGACACCGACCACAAGCTCGCTCACGCAATCGCCTCGACCTCAACGCAAAACGCAGGCACGGCCAAAAGGTCCTGGCACTCGACATGCGGCAGATAGCTGAGGCTCGCCTCATTTGCGGCACCAATCAATCCGTATACGGAGCTTATCGCCAAAGCGAGCGCATCAATCGCCGCCTCGCCGCGGACGAGCCGAGCGAGAAAGAGCGCCGCGAGCAAATCCCCTGTGCCATGGGGCGCGTGGGCAAAGCGCGGCGTGTACAAGCGCTGTGCGCGACCTTGCTCGATGAGAAGAGTATTAGCCCGCTCGGCCGCGCTGGGTGCCGAAGTCACGACGACCACTCGCGCATTGAGTGAGCGCGCCGCGGCAACGGCATCGCTTTCGCTCCCAAGGCTGCGCCCTACGAGGAAGCCGAGCTCGAAGAGGTTTGGCGTCAATATGTCGGCGTGCGGCGCGAGCTCTGAGGCGATTGCATCCGCCGTTTCCTTCGGCACATAGAGACCGCCGGGCTCATCGCCAAGGATCGGATCAAGAAAGACCGGCGCATGCGGAGACTTCTCGCGGAGAAGGGCAATCACGCGGGCAGCGGACAAGACCTGACCCTTAGTTCGCAAATAACCGATATGAAGCGCACCGAGCCCGCCCAGCGCGCCCGCGTCACTGATGCCCTTAAGCAAAAGGTCGAATATTGCCTGCGGAACCGCCTCACCGCGCGGCGCGCCGGGCGCCGGCGTCACTGGATAAAGCACGGTTGGCACCGCAAAGACGGCTAGGCCCAAGCGCTCGAAAGCGAATGTCGAGATGCTCTGGCCAACCCGGCCGGCGACGACATGCGAGCTGATCGAGAGGATGGTCTTCATTGAGAAGTGCGCTCCTCACGCCGCACAAATTGGAACTTCACACCGAATCCACAGGCCCAGGGAACCCCATGGGGCGTTTCAGCTTGTTATACCGCAGTGCGGGAACTAGCATTTCAAGGTGTTTGAGCGAGAGAGTGCCATGCCAATGAGGCCCCGCCGCAGCGCACTTTATATGCCCGCCTCGAGTCCGCGGGCTATGGAAAAGGCCAAAACGCTCCCGGCCGATGCGCTCATCTTCGACCTTGAGGACGCCGTCGCGCCGGAGGCCAAGGGAGAAGCGCGTGAGGCGCTGACCGCGGCGGTCAAAGGCGGCGGATACGGCGCACGTGAGGTCGTGATCCGTATCAACAGCCTTGATACGGAGTGGGGCATCGACGATCTGGATGCCGCCGCCAAAGCCGCCCCCGACGCGATCCTGTTTCCGAAGATTTCAACGTCCGCCGACGTCGCGCGGGCGAGCGAGCATTTGGACAAGCGCGACAACGACCACAAGCTCGCCATGTGGCTGATGATCGAAACGCCGCTGGCGATCCTCAACATCAAAGAGCTTGCTTCCTCCGCAAAGAGCGTCGGCGCGCGGCTGACCTGTTTCGTCATGGGCACCAATGACCTCGCCAAGGAATTACGCATCCCGACAATCCCAGGCCGGCCCGGGCTCATCCCTTCGCTCGCGGTGACTGTGCTCGCGGCACGCGCCTACGGCCTCACGATCCTCGACGGCGTGTTCAACCGCATTCAGGACACGGACGGCTTCGCCGCCCAGTGCCGCCAGGCGGTCGAGCTGGGCTTTGACGGCAAGACGCTCATCCATCCCTCGCAAATCGAAGCCTGCAACAAGATCTTCGCGCCGAACGCCGATGAGGTCGCGTGGTCGCGCAAAGTGATCGCCGCTTTTGAGACGGGAGAAAACGCATCCAAAGGCGCGATCCAACTTGATGGCCGCATGGTCGAGCGCCTTCACGCCGAAGAAGCCAAACGCCTCGTCTCGCTCGCCGATGCGATCGCCCAAGCGGAAGCCGCCCGCTAGAGCTTGCAGCGCAAGCGCGCTAGCATCTCGCGCGGATTCGGGGGCGCGAGAGATGGCATTGTTTGTTGAAGCTTTTGGCAGCGTGGCGGCAATACTGACGACCGGCGCGTTTATCCCCCAAGTCATGCGCACCGTGAAAACCCGCTCGGCGCACGATTTTTCTTACATATGGCTGTGGAGCTTCTTGACCGGACTGTTCTGCTGGCTGATCTACGGAATTCTGATTTGGTCTTGGCCGATCATCATTTCGAATGTCATCACACAGGCCTTCGTGCTCACCATTCTTCTCATCAAGCTTGGGCTTTTTAAGCGTGCTGAGCGCAACGCTCGGCAAGTTCCATGAGCAAAGCGGAAAAGGGCCGCTTTTTCGAGGATTTCGCGCTCGGCGAGACAATCGAGCACGCAACGCCGCGCACAATCACCGATGGCGATGTCGCGCTCTATCAAGCGCTTTATGGCGCGCGTTTCGCGCCGCAATCCTCAGTCCCCTTCGCCCGCGCGCTCGGCTTGAAGACGGCGCCGCTCGATGATCTCCTCGTCTTTCATACCGTGTTCGGAAAATCCGTACCCGACATATCGCTCAATGCGGTTGCCAATTTGGGTTACGCGCAGGGGCGGTTTCTCGCGCCCGTCTATCCCGGTGCGACGCTCTCGGCGGTTTCCGAGGTCATCGGCCTCAAGGAGAACTCCAATCGCAAGACCGGCATCGTCTATGTGAAGACGACAGGGCATGACGAGACCGGCCAGGAAGTGTTGAGTTATGCGCGCTGGGTGATGGTGAACAAGCGCGACGAGAAATCGCCGGCACCGAAAGACAGCGTTCCCACGCTTGCAAAAGCTGTCGCCCCCGCTGAGCTTGTGCCGCCTTTGGCACGCTTCGGCTCCTACGATTACAAGCTCGCGGGCAGCACGCAGCGCTGGGCCGATTACGCCATTGGCGAAAAGATCGATCACAGCGACGGAGCAACCATCGAAGAGGCCGAGCATCAGCTCGCAACGCGCCTTTATCAAAACACCGCGAAAGTGCATTTCAACGCGCATTTGCAAGCCCAAAGCCGCTTCGGCAAACGGCTGGTCTATGGCGGCCATGTGATTTCGATTGCACGCGCGCTTTCCTTCAACGGTCTAGAGAACGCGGTGAATATTGTGGCGCTGAGTGCCGGAGCGCATGTCGCGCCCGCCTTTGCCGGCGACACGATTTACGCCTGGTCGGAAATACTGGACCGAGCCGAAGCGCCGGGCCGAGCCGATGTCGGCTTTCTGCGTCTGCGGACCATCGCCACCAAGAACGAGGCTTGCTCCGGCTTTCCCTATCGCGATGGCGCTGGTGCCTATCTTCCTTCGGTGGTGCTCGATCTCGACTATTGGGTCGCAATACCGCGCTAGCGGCGCGCCAAGACTTAGCCGCAATCGGAAGGCAGGTTCCCGCGCGCAACCGAATCAGAGGGGGGATATCCCGCCATGAAAATCAATTATCTCGCAGCGGGCATCACTCTTGCGGCGCTTCTCAGCGCCTGCGGACAGAAGCAAGGCTCGACAGCTTCCGCCCCGCAAGCTCCGGCCGAGACTGCACAAACCCAACCCGCGGCCACGCCGGCGCCAGCACCTTCCGCTGAGGCAACCACAACGCCCGCACCTGCAGCCCAAGCATCTGCCGCGACGCCCGCGCAATTTGATTCTAAGACTGGCCGGGTCGAGTTCACGCTTTCCGGCATGCAGACCGGGACCGAGACGACAACCTGGGACGATTACGGCGCGCGCACCGTCACCGAAACCAAGACGACCACCTCAATTGGCAATTTGCCGCCGCGCACGCATCAGCGACGTGTCATCCGTACCGGCGACACCATGATCGTGCTCGATCTTCAGGCCAAGACGGCAATGAAGATGGACCACATCATTGAGCAGGCCAAAGCGGTCACCGGCTCGCAAGACATGCGCGTGTTCAGCGAGCAGATGATGGCCCAAATGGGCGCCAGCAAGACCGGCAGCGACGCGGTCGCCGGCAAGTCCTGCGATGTCTGGACGATGACGCAAATGGGTATGACCTTGTGCGTCTGGAAAGGTCTTGCCCTCAGGACCGACGGCAACATGATGGGCGTGAAGATCGCCAAGCTCGCGACCAAAGTCGACGAGAATGTCGCGGTCGATCCCGCGCTCTTCGAGATCCCGGCGGGCTTCACCACGACCGATGCGCCATCTCTCGACGCAGGGGCCGTGCCGGGCATGCCGGGTGGCGCCATGATGGGCAGCCCTAGCGCACCCTCGGCACCAGGTGCGCCCACAGCACCTGCGCCCACGAGCGGCAACTGAAGAACGCTGGAAACGGGCGCTTTAAGTGCGGCGCATTGATTGACTTCACGCGAACGGGACCCGACACTCCCGTTCGCTAAGACCCTCGTCTTGGTGATTCGACGGAACTCTCGAAGAGCCTGGCCAATGGCCGATCCACAAGCGAGCGCGCAAACGGGCGATCGCCCGCTGTCGCCGCATCTGCAAATCTATCGCTGGCCGGTGACGATGCTGACCTCGATCCTGCATCGCATGACCGGCCTTGCGAACGCGGCGGGCCTCGTGCTCGTAACCCTGTTTCTCGCGATCACCGCCAAGGGCAGCGAATATTTCGACATCGCGCACTCCCTTTTGTCCGGCTGGTTGGGCAGGCTCATCTTGTTCGGCTTCACGCTGACCTTGAGCTACCACCTGCTCAACGGCATCCGGCACCTGGTTTGGGATACCGGCGCAGGCTTCGGCCTCAAGACCGCGCGCAATTCCGGTCTCTTCGTGCTGTTCGGCACATTCATCCTTACACTGATCATCTGGGCGGCCGCCTATTGGTTCGCAGGGGCCTTGAGATGAGCATCAGAACGCCCCTTGCGCGCGTGCGGGGCCTTGGCGCTGCCAAAACCGGGGTCGGCCATTTCTGGGCCCAGCGCCTGACCGCGGTTGCGCTCGTGCCGCTCACAATTTGGTTTCTCGGCTCGATTATCGCTTTTGCGGGCGCCGACTACGACACCGTGACAAACTATCTGCGGAACCCGGTCGTCACGGTGCTGTTTGTCCTTTTCCTCGGCACCGCCTTCACCCATATGAAGCTAGGATTGCGGGTCGTCGTCGAGGACTACATCACCCGCGAAAGCACCAAGATAGCGCTTCTCGTGCTGATCGATTTCTTCACCTACGCGACGGCGGCGCTCGCCATCTTCTCGGTGTTACAGATCGCCTGGACCCACCCATAACCGCCATGGCCGCTTACCCGATCACCGATCACACATTCGATGTCGTTGTTGTCGGCGCCGGTGGCGCTGGCCTGCGCGCAGCGCTTGGCGCGGCGCAAGCCGGCCTCAAGACGGCATGCATCACCAAGGTGTTCCCGACGCGCAGCCACACTGTCGCCGCGCAAGGCGGGTTTGCGGCATCGCTTGGCAATATGAGCCCGGACGATTGGCGCTGGCACATGTACGACACGGTGAAGGGCGCCGATTGGCTCGGTGATCAGGACGCGATCGAATATATGTGCCGCGAAGCGCCCCAAGCGGTTTATGAGCTCGAGCATTGGGGCGTGCCGTTCTCACGCACCGAAGACGGCAAGATTTATCAGCGCGCCTTTGGTGGCATGACATCGAATTTTGGCGAGAAGCCGATCCAGCGCACTTGCGCGGCGGCCGACCGCACCGGCCATGCGATCCTGCATACGCTATATGGCCAATCGCTGCGCCATGCCGCGCAATTCTTCATCGAATACATCGTGCTCGATCTCATCATGGAAGACGGGCGCTGCCGCGGCGTGATGGCCTGGTGCTTGGACGACGGCTCGATCCATCGCTTTGCCGCGCATTTGACCGTGTTGGCGACCGGCGGCTGCGGGCGCACCTACTTCTCGACGACAAACGCCCACACCTGCACTGGAGACGGCAACGCGATGGTGCTGCGCGCCGGGCTGCCGCTGCAGGACATGGAGTTCATGCAGTTCCACCCGACCGGCGTATACGGCGCCGGCGTTCTTATCACCGAGGGCGTTCGCGGCGAAGGCGGTTATCTCACCAACGCCAATGGCGAGCGCTTCATGGAGCGCTACGCTCCGTCAGCCAAGGATCTGGCCTCGCGCGACGTGGTTTCGCGCGCGATGACCGTCGAGATCAGAGAGGGGCGCGGTGTTGGTCCGCACAAGGACTATCTCAATCTGCATCTTGATCACCTCGATCCGAAGATCATCCATGAGCGCCTGCCCGGTATTGCCGAATCGGCGCGCATTTTCGGCGGCGTCGACGTGACCAAAGAGCCGATTCCGGTTCTGCCGACGCTCCACTATACGATGGGCGGGATACCGACCAACTTTCACGGCGAGGTGCTGACACTCAAAGACGGCAACCCGGATACCGTGGTGCCCGGCATGATGGCCGTGGGCGAGGCGGCGTGCGTGTCAGTACACGGAGCAAACCGGCTCGGCTCGAACTCGCTGGTCGATCTTGTGGTGTTCGGCCGTGCTGCTGGGTTACGCGCTGCCGAGATCGTCAAGCCCGGCGAGAAGCAGTCCGAGCTTAAGAAGGAAGCGGGCGATGCTGCGCTTGCGCGGCTCGACAAGTTTCGCAACGCCAAAGGCGGCGTGCCGACCGCGAAGCTGCGCGACAAGATGCAGCGCGTGATGCAAACCCATTGTGCCGTGTTCCGCGAGGGCCCGACGCTCGAAGAAGGCGTCGCCAAGATCGCCGAGATTTGCCGCGGGCTTGATGACATCGCGGTTTCCGACCGCTCGATGATCTGGAATTCCGATCTCGTCGAAACGCTCGAATTCGACAATCTCATTTGCCAATCGGCCTGCATCGCTGCGAGCGCAGCGGCCCGGCAAGAAAGCCGTGGCGCCCATGCGCGCGAAGACTTTCCCAACCGTGACGATGATCGCTGGATGAAGCACACGCTCGCCTGGTTCAATGAGAAAGAAGGCCGTGCCAAGCTCGATTACCGCCCGGTGCACGCTTACACCATGACGAACGACGTCGCCTATATCCCGCCCAAGAAGCGCGTGTACTAGTTTCAGATTACGTCATCCTTCGACAGGCTCAGGATGACGAGTTAACAGAGCCGTCATGGTGAGCCTGTCGAACCATGACGCAGAGGATGAAGAGAATGGTCGAGCTGACGCTCCCGAAAAATTCAGTCGTCAAAAAGGGCAAGGCCTGGCCGGCGCCGCAAGGCGCGAAGCGCACGCGCAAATTCGAGATTTATCGCTGGAATCCAGACGACAAGGCCAACCCGCGCATCGACAGCTACACAGTCGACCTCGACCACTGCGGGCCGATGGTGTTGGACGCGCTCATCAAGATCAAGAACGAAATCGACCCAACGCTCACCTTCCGCCGCTCGTGCCGCGAAGGCGTGTGCGGCTCATGCGCGATGAATATCGACGGCGGCAACACGCTCGCCTGCACGCGCGGCATGGACGAGATCCGCGGCACGATCAAGGTTTATCCGCTGCCGCATTTGCCGGTGGTCAAGGATCTCGTCGGCGATCTCACGAACTTCTATGCGCAATATGCGCAAATCGAGCCGTGGCTGCACACCGTCTCGCCCGAGCCTCAAAAGGAATGGAAGCAGACACCCGAAGATCGGAACAAACTCGACGGGCTTTACGAGTGCATTCTCTGCGCCTGCTGCTCGACCGCGTGCCCGAGCTATTGGTGGAACTCCGACCGCTATCTGGGTCCCGCGGCGCTCTTGCACGCTTATCGCTGGCTGATTGATAGCCGCGATGAAGCGCAAGGCGAACGCCTCGACAATCTCGAAGATCCATTCCGGCTTTATCGCTGCCACACAATCATGAATTGCGCGAACACTTGCCCCAAGGGTCTCAACCCCGCCAAGGCAATCGCCGAGATCAAGAAGAAGCTGGTGGAGCGCACGGTTTAAGGGCGCGCTCCCCACTCAATTAATTGAGAATTGTCACTGTCACCGGCTTCTTGGCGGCATCCTCGCTCTTGTAGCTATCGCCTGGCTTGGCGTCCGGTTTGAAATCCAGGCAATTGGATTCGCCTGTTGAACGCGTGACGCAAAGCTGCTTGCCCTTCATGACCCAAGTGCCGTGGATTGTTCCATCGGTCGTGTAGGTTCCATCATCGTGGAACGTCACGACGAATGAGCTGCCATCCTCGCGTGTAATCTTCCAAGGATGTTGCATAGGACCGCTGAGTGCGGCGAGCGCCGCACTCGTAACAAGAACGAGTGCCGCCGCGAGCGCGATGATCGTTGATTTCAAATTACCCTCCCATTTTCTATGCGACCGGAGGTAATTTCTGTCCGGTGCGGTCGTTCTTTTAC
>JBAQHC010000145.1:0-5719 GCA_049288095.1 Alphaproteobacteria bacterium
CCCGTAAACGGGGGAGGAGTGATGACGTGCGAGACGGTCACAGCGCGCGTATCCAGAATTGCATCGGCTTTTCGGTGGGCGCCGGCTCGCCGATATCGGGCCAGCTCAAATGCGCGATGAAGCCATCGAGCTTGCGATAGCCGCGCTTTTCCCAAAATGCATCGAGCGGGTGATAGTCGGGCGGGCACAACGGATGATCCTCGGGCCTGACAACGCCACAGAACGCCGAGAACGTACGCCCCAGCGCACGGCCATGCGCCTCACGTAAATCGAAGAATTTATGGCCGATGCCTCGCCCGCGATATTCGGGCAGCAAAACGGATTCGCCGCAATAAAGAATGTCTTCGGGGTTGTAGCCGCGTTCCTTGAACGTCTTGGCAAAGGCGGGCGCGTGATCCTCCATCGGCGCCGCCGTCGCCGCGCCGACAATGCGCTCGCCATCGAAGGCGGCAACGATGATCGCCCCTTCGCTCTTGGCGTAAACGTCGAGATATTTCTTCTCGTAACCGGGATCGCCGTCATAGAGATAGGGGTAATCGCGGAACACCGTGATGCGGAGTTGCGCAAGCGCGGGCAGCGCGGCGTGAAGCTCCGGGCCTTTGAGCGCGCGCACGGCGATGTCTCCGCCCACCGAAACTTGGCGCAGCCAATCGGCGGCGTTGTAATAAGTGGTGACGCGCGTGATCTTGCCGTTCGCGATCTCGAAGAAGGTGCCGGCACGCAACCGATAGCGCTGGCCATGCGCGGGCGGCGAGCCCGCCGAGGTTTTCAAATACGCGCCATTGACCCAAAATTCCGCCGCCACGCGCGCGCCGCCCGGCGCGACCATGATGGTGATGCCCTCAAGCTTCTCGCGGTAATGCGCATTCATCTCGGCACAGAACGAACCGAATGCCGCCTTGCCGTTGCGCACCTTGCCCTGATTGACCTCGTGGCGAAGATCGTCTGCAACACAAGCGAGCATGCCGGGCACGTTTCCCGCATTGAACGCGGCGTAATAGGCTTCGATCAGCGTCTGTGTTTCCACCGTGGGCACCATCCCTCAATGTCATCCCGGACGCGATGCAGCATGCAATGCTGCTTCGCAGATCCGGGATCCCGTGTCAGCGCAGCGTCACTCCGTGCCGCAGCGCGCACGGGATGACAGACTTGGGAGCCTGCAGTTAGTTGTGCTGCACTGCGCTGACGCAATCAAGAACCCATCTTGCCCCGGCATCCTCTTGATGTAAGGTCGCGACTCGCAAGAAAAACAATCCGCTTGGGGCGAGGGATGAAGCTCGAGAATTTGGTGCGCGGCGCGCTCGCGCTTGGGGCCTTCATTGTGGCTGCGGCCGGCGCGCACGCCGAAGCGCCGAGCTTTGCTGCCGCCGAGGCCGCGGCCGGAAAATCCGCTTTCACCCAGAACTGCGCCTCATGCCATGGCGCGCATTTAACCGATGGCCATTTCGCGCCGGCGCTCAAAGGTCAAATGTTTGCCAGTCGCTGGGCCGGCCGCTCGGTGGGTGATCTCTTCAATTACGTGAAATCCACCATGCCGCCCGGCCGCGCCGGCGCGCTCGAGGCCAAAACCTATCGCTCGCTCGTTGCCTATCTCTTGTCGCAAAACAATGTCGCTGCCGGCAAAGCGCTGCCACAAGATGCGAGCGTGCTCGCGCAAATGACGATTCCCGGCAAGCCGATGAGCGAGCAAGCGAAGCTGCACGACAGCCCAGTCGGCCAATTGACGCCTGGCGTAAAGCTTCCGGCGTGGCCGGCGCCCGCGAACCCGCTCGGCAAATGGACAAGCGTGACGGATGCGATGCTTGACGCGCCGCCGCCGGGCGAATGGCTGGCGTGGCGGCGCTCACACGCGGCGATGGGCTTCAGCCCGCTCACAGAGATCAACAAGAGCAATGTGGGCGATTTGCGCCTCGCCTGGTCGCTTTCGATTCCGCCGGGCACCAACGAGATCGAGCCGTTGATGCATGACGGCGTTTTGTTCGTGTGGAGCTATAAGGACAATGTGCAGGCGCTCGATGCCGCAACCGGCGATGAGCTTTGGCATTATCAGCGCCAGCTGCCCGACAACACGGTCTATTCCACCAAGCGCGTGATGGCGCTTTACGGCGACAAGCTGTTCATCGGCACGTCGGACATTCACGAGATCGCGCTCGATGTGAAGACCGGCCGCGTGGTTTGGGATCATCCAATTGCCGATGCCAAGGCTTGGACGCTCAATGGCGGGCCGCTGGTGGCACGCGGCAAGGTGATGCAAGGCCTAACCGGCGGCGGCGATGGCGGCGCGTTTATTGTGGCGCTTGATGCCGAGACCGGCAAGGAAGCGTGGCGCTTCTATTCGATCGCGCGCGAGGGCGAGGCCGGCAATTCATGGAACGGTTTGCCGATCGATAAGCGCCATGGCGGCTCGGTCTGGACTTCGGGCAGCTATGACGCCGAGCATAACCTCGCTTTCTTCGGCCCGGCGCCGAGCTACGACACCGGCCCGCTTCTCACCAAGAGCGGCAAGCCGGGCGTGACGAACGATGCGCTCTACACCGACACGACGATCGCGCTCAATCCCGATACCGGCAAGCTCGTCTGGTACTACCAGCATATGAAGAACGACCAGTGGGATTTGGATTGGGCGTTCGAGCGCCAGATCGTGCATTTGTCCGTGGACGGACAAGACAAGAAAGTCGTTCTCACCGCCGGCAAGGAAGCGGTGTGGGATGCGCTCGATGCGGCCACCGGCAAATATGTCTTTTCTTACGATCTCGGGATTCAGAACGTCATCAAGGCGATCGATCCCGCAACCGGCGAAAAGACGATCAATCCCGATGTGATGCCGTCACACGATCACCCGGTTACGATTTGCCCGCATGGCGGCGGCGGGCGCGATTGGATCCCGACATCCTTCAATCCGGCGACGAAGATTCTCTATGTGCCGGCCGAAGAGACCTGCATGGTGTTCACGCCGGTTGCGAAAGGTGAGCACGGCTTCTTGTCGAGCGGCGTCAACGAAACGCTGAGCCCGCCCGCGAACAGCGACGGGAATGTCGGTCGTCTTGAAGCGATCAACATGCAAACGAGACAGTCGGTGTGGGCCAGGCGCCAGCGAGCGGCGCTCAGCTCAGGCGTGCTCGATACGGCCGGCGGCGTTGTGTTCGCGAGCGCAATCGACCGCTGGTTCACCGCCTATGATGATTCGAACGGCAAAGCTTTATGGCGCGCGCGGCTCGCCGACATTTCGAACGCGCAGCCAATCAGCTATTCGGTGAACGGCAAGCAGTATGTCGCGATCGTCACCGGCTATGGCAGCTCATCGGCCTCGACATTCACGGTGCTCACACCCGAAATCCCGCTGCCGGTCACGAACGGCTCGCAAGTGTGGGTGTTCGCGTTGCCGGATGAAGCGCCCGGCAAATCGCGCCGCGGGTTCAATCCGTTCGGCTGGTTCGGCGGCCACTAACACCGCGGTTCCCTCGCAGATTGCGGCAAGGCCGTGGCGATTGTGGCAAAGATCTCGCCGCCATAGCGCGATCGTGCCTGAATCGATGCCTATCTCCAAGAGACGTGAGAATGAACGCAACCTAACTAATGCAACCGGGTTGTCGTTCAGGTTCGCTCTGCAAGATTTGCAGCGCGGCTGGCACTTCTGAGGGAGATATAAAATGAATATCGCGAAGACGATCAAGATGACCGCTTTGGCTGGCTTGTCAGCGATCGCGCTCGCCGGAGTCTCGACGGCGGCTTCGGCTCACCAAAGCTATGTGCGTTGCGACCGCGACGGCGATCGGTGCGTTCGCGTCACGTGTGACCGGGATGGCGATGATTGCCGCCGCACTGCGTATTACAACAATTCCGGCCGCTATCGCGACAATGATCGCGGGCATCGCCAACTCGTGTGCGACCGCTGGGGCCACGGCTGCCACTATGTTTGGGTCGATGGCCGCGGCTATTACCGCGGGCAGAGCGGCGCTTATCTGCGCTTCAACGTGCGCTAAGCCCAACTTGGCAACCCATGTGCATCTACGGTCGCCGCGAGGCGGCCGTAGTTGCAGGCCCGTTTGGCGCCGCGTATAAGCGAGCGCCATGCGCACGCGCGTTAAGATTTGCTGCATATCGTCAGTTGCGGAAGCGCAGCTTGCCATCGCTTCAGGCGCTGATGCGCTTGGATTCGTGGCAGTACAGCCGCCGAGCCCTCGCACAATCAGTGACACGCTGATTGCAACGATCGCGGCGACGGTTCCCCCGCCGGTGGCGACGTTCTTGTTGACCGCCCGATCGACGGCTGATGCGATTGCAGATCATGTGGCGATAACGCATCCGACCACAGTGCAGATCGCTTCCTACATCGCCCCCAGCGAGTTGGCGAGGCTCGCTGAATTGCTGCCGGCAACGCGCCGCGTTCAGGTCATTCACGTCGAGGGGCCGGAAGTCTTGGATCTCATTCCGAGATACGCGCCGCACGTGCACGCGTTCCTGCTCGATTCCGGGCGGCCATCTGCAGATGTTCCGGAATATGGTGGCACCGGCCAAACGCACGACTGGAGCGTAAGCGCTGCGTTCGTGCGCGCATCGCCTCTGCCTGTTTTTCTGGCGGGCGGACTCCGGCCCGACAATGTCGAAGAGGCGATAAGGCTCGTGAAGCCCTTTGGTGTCGATTTGTGCTCCGGCGTGCGAACCGGCGGCAAGCTTGATGCGGATAAACTGAACACGTTTATGTCAGCGGTGCGGACGGCCGATCAGAACAAATAGAATTTCGCGGTCTCGTTGCCGAGCGCGATGGTCGAATCGACCACTTCGGTCAGGAACTCGTGCAGGCCTGATTGGAAAATCTGTTCGATTTTCCCGTACTTCAATCGCGCGTGCATTTGCCCCGCCAGCCGGTGGCATTCGCCTGTGCGTCCGTTATAGGCTTCGCCGAGCGCCGACAGCGCTTCCGTGATGTGATCGTAAGAGGCGCGCAGCGAGCGCGGCATTTCCGGGCGCAAGATCAAAAGCTCGGCCACCTTCCACGGCTGCACGCGGTCGTTATAGACCCAGTGATAGGACCTGAGCGCCGAAACTGCGCGCAAGATCGCCGACCATTGATGATAATCGAGCCCGCCGCCGACACCTGAAAAATCGGGCAGCAGGATGTGATATTTCACGTCGAGAATGCGCGACGTGTTGTCGGCGCGCTCGAGAAATGTTCCGAGCCGCAGGAAGTGATAGGCGTCGTTCCTCAGCATGGTCGAGCCATACGCACCGAGGAACAAAAGTGAGCGCTCGCGTACCCAGTCAAGCACGCGGCCGAGCGATTCAGGGCCCTTTGCCGTCTGCAAATATTGCGGCGCTTCAAGCCAAGTGCCGTTGATGGCTTCCCACGCATCGCGCGTCAGGCCACCGCGCACGGCGCGCGCATTCGCCCGCGCCGTCTCGATCGACATCAAGATGCTCGAGGAGTTTTCGCGGTCGCGGATCAGAAAATCCATCGCCGTAGAAGGCGTGATCGCGTCGTGCTTAGCGAAGAAGCCTGCCTCGCAGCCTGCGGCAATGATGGCCGAATGCCATTCATTGCCGGCGTGAAGCCCGCCGGGTGAAAGCGCGGCTGTGCGCTGCGCGACTTCCAAGAGGCGCGCGAGATAATCCGCGCGCTCCATATAGCGCGCGATCCAGAAGAGGTTATTGGCGGTACGAGAGAGCATAAGAACTGTTTCTTACCTGTCCCCTCCCCCCTTGAGGGGGAGGGTTAGGG
>JBAQHC010000146.1:0-5606 GCA_049288095.1 Alphaproteobacteria bacterium
GATTTCGCCGGCTCAGCCTTCGCGGCGAGAGCATCGAAGGCAAAAATCGACCCGACTCCAACTTGACTGGTTACATCGATCTTTCCATTCATCATCGCAACGAGCTTGCTTGAAATCGTGAGGCCAAGCCCAGTGCCGCCGAACCTGCGCGTGGTGGAGCCTTCGGCCTGCGAAAATTTCTCGAAAATAAGATCGATCTTGTCCGCAGGAATCCCGATGCCTGTATCTTCAACCTCGAAGAACAACCGAAGATTGTTGCTACCCTCTTCGCTGCCATAGACTCGAATGAGAACGTGGCCATGCTCGGTAAACTTGATCGCGTTGCCGACAAGATTAAGCAGAATCTGGCGCAATCGCACTGGATCGCCGATGACCGCGCGCGGCAAGTCAGGCGCAAGATCGATGGCAAGCTCGATGCCTTTTTCCTGAATTTTCAACGTGAACAGGCTGATGAGCTCGCGGATCATCGCCGGCAAATCGAACACCACAGGATCGATGACCAACTTGCCTGCTTCGATCTTCGAAAAGTCTAGAATGTCGTTGATGATCTCAAGGAGACTTTCGCCGGACTTGCGAATGATTTCGACCCACTCGTGCTGCTCAGGATTGAGCGAAGTGTCGAGCAACAGCCCCGACATGCCTAAGACGCCATTCATCGGAGTGCGAATCTCGTGGCTCATATTTGCCAAAAAGTCGCTCTTGGCGCGGCTTGCCGCCTCCGCCGCCATTTGAGCGGCCTTTAATAATTTTGTGCCCGCCCTGTCGATCGTAACGTCGCGGGCAATGCCGACCGCGCGCATTGGCGTGCCGTTCTCGTCCCGCTCGATGCTCCCGTGCACTTCAAGCGTGCGAATTGTGTTGTCTGGAAGCACGATTCTATAATCGAGCTTTGACACCTCATGCTTCGAAATCACGTTTTCAATCGATTTCGCAGCCGCCGCGCGATCCCCCGGGTGGACACGCTCCAAAACAACCTCTCGCGAAGGGACATCGCTTCCCGGTTCATAGCCATAGATCCGGTAAAGATTGTCCGACCACTGCACCTCGAGCGTCGATAAATCGAGCTCCCAACTTCCGACATTGGCGAGCCGCTGCGCATCATCAAGCCCGCGCTTGGTCCTGAGCTGTTCGCCGGCGAGCGCCTCAAGCTTTGTCTTCGTCGCCGTCAGATTACGAACGATCACCTGCTGACGGTCGAAGATTGCGCCTGCAATTCCCATCGCCGTGACAAACAACGCGATCGCAGCAATGCCGACTCCAAGCACAAGAGGCGGGAGGATCGACGCTTCAACGGCAATGGTGGGATCCGGTCTCAGTGAAAACGCCGCCATTCCGGTGAAGTGCATGCCACAAATCGCAAAGACGAGTATCGTTGCACCCAACGCATAACTTCTGATCGAGCTTCGCCGCGCAACGATCCACATTCCTCCGGTCATGAGAGACACGGCCACGATGACCGATGCGGCAACATAGCGAATATCCCACGCATGTTCCGCCGGCGCGCGCACACCTGCCATGCCGACATAATGCATCGCGGAAATCGCAAAGCCGGTAAAGGCGCCGCCGACCAATCCGCCAGGTCGATTGATCGCTAAACTGAATCCGATTCCGCACATGACAGTGGCAATCGCCATCGACAAGAACGTTTCAGCCGGCGCGAAGCCGATGGGCAGAATAGAGCGATAGGCCAACATCGCGACAAAGTGCGTCGCCCAAATCCCAAAGCCGGCAACAAGACCGCTGCAAATGATCCAAATGAGGCGAGACATACCGGCGGCGGCCTTAGCTCGCGCCAACATGAACATGGCTGCAATCGAAGAGAAGATGCAGAGAAGCGCTGCGAGCACTACCAGCCGCAGGTCGTGTTGATGATAGATGCACCCGAGCACGCGGATCATTGCGTCGTTTTATCGGAATCTGCTTAAGGATTTTGACCAGCGGGAATTGCGCATCATGCGCGATCGATACGGACGTTCGTTGCCAGCAATTCAGAAACGCCGCGCTCCAAACCGTGAGATATGGGAGCCTGTTTCCAAGGCATAGCCCACACGGCGAACGACACAACGCAGCCCTCCGCATGTTTATCTCTGTATTTTTACGGAGGTTCGAAGCAACGAAACGAGCCTCGGGCTTCGCCGTTGGGGACCGCGCGCTTCGCGGCCGTTCCATGCAGGGATTGCTGGCAAACAGGCGACCCCTTATTCTAGTTTTGTTGTCAACATCAACATCAACTGAAGATTCGAGTTCGAAGCCTCATGAAAGAAGACGGCCAAAAAAGACCGCGCAGGAGACGAAGATCAGGCGCCAACGGCACGCGTGCGGGGCGGAGCATGCGCGGCTCACAAGGGCAGGACAACTCAAGTTCCGGCAGCCCGACACACTTCACGGATTGGGGAGACCTTGTTGCGGTCAAGGTCATCCAGATCGCAGAAATTATCAGTCGCAGTGCAAGTCAGGTGTACGAAGCCGGCTACGGGATAAGAAATTCCGAGTTGCGCATTTTGCTTCTTCTCGGCTCGGGTGAAAGACTCTCCGTCAATGAAATCAGCCGCCGCGCCGGTATCGATAAGGCATGGATCAGCCGTTCGCTCGATGTCATGATGAAGGCGGATCTCATCAAGCGTGTCCCGCATCCGTCCGACAGCCGCAAGAGTCTCATATCTCTGACCGAGAAGGGCGAACGGAGTCTACAAACGATAACCCCAATCGCCCTCACAAGAGACAAGCACATTCTTGCCGGTCTTGACAAAGAAGAGATCCACAAAGTTCTCGATACGCTGCGGGCGCGCGCGCAACAGCTGCTGCTGCCCGAGCTCGAAAAGCGGCCATCGCGAACACAAAAGACACGATCAGAGCGGGTGCGCTCCGAGCAGTCGCTAAAATAGCAACTGCTCGACTTGCCCCGGGCTTGTTGCTGTCTCAACGATTTGATCTACTGGTACGACAACGTCCTGGTGTGAGGAATAACTATGGCTGAGCGTCTCCTTTCCGGGAAGGTCGCGCTGGTAACCGGCGCCGGAGACGGCATTGGCCGGGAGATTGCCCTTGATTATTCCAAGAACGGGGCTCGTGTTGTCGTTTCCGACATCAATGACCAAACGGGGCACGAGACGCAGAAGACAATTACCGAGAGTGGCGGACAGGCTGTCTATGTTCATGTCGACACGCGCAAACCGGAGGATCATCGCGCAGCCGTCGATGCCGCCTTTTCGGCCTACGGGCGGCTCGACATCGCCTGCAACAACGCAGGGATAGGTGGTGAGGCAGCGCTCACCGGGGCGCTGACGGACCGGCAATGGCAAGACGTGATCGACATCAATCTCACCGGCGTGTTTTACGGCGTGCGCGCGCAAATTAACGCAATGCTCAAAACCGGTGGCGGTGCGATCGTGAACATCTCATCGATCCTCGGACAAGCAGGCTTCGAGAACGCAACGCCTTATGTTGCGGCCAAGCATGGCGTTGTCGGACTGACCAAATCGGTCGCGTGGGAATATGGCACGCGCGGCATTCGGATCAATGCGGTCGGCCCTGCCTTTATCAAGACCCAACTGATCGACCGGTTGCCGAAGGCGTTCCAAGAGTTGGCGCCATCGCTTCATGCCTTGGGCCGGCTCGGCGAGCGTCATGAGGTCGCTGCGCTTGTTACTTGGCTGTCGAGCGATCAAGCGAGCTTCGTGACCGGCGGATATTATCCGGTCGATGGCGGCTATCTGGCGAAGTGACACTTCGTTTTCGGCGAGGCGGGCATGGCGAAATACCGGCACAATTTGAAGCTCGATGAGCTGGTCGCCATTGATGTGCATACCCATGCACATGTTTCCGGTGTTCAGCCACGCGACCCATGCTCAATCATCTTTGAAGAGACGATGGCGAAGTATTTCAAATCGATTCCATCGCCGACCACGCCGGAAGTCGCTCAATATTTCCGCGACCGTAAGATGGCGGCCGTCATTTTTCCGGTCGACTCCGAAAGCGAGATGGGCCATTGGCGCATCCCGAACGAAGAGGTCGCCGAAGTCGCGCACGAAAACAATGATGCGCTCATTCCCTTTGCGTCGATTGATCCTCACAAAGGCAAGATGGGCGTCCGCGAGGCGATTAAGCTGATCGAAGAATACGGCGTGCAGGGCTTCAAATTTCATCCCTCATCGCAAGGCTTCTTTCCCAACGATCGGATGGCCTATCCGCTCTATGAAGTGATCGAAGATGCCGGGTTGCCGGCGCTGTTTCACACGGGGCAGACGGGTGTCGGCGCGGGCGCGCCAGGCGGAATGGGCATTCGGCTGAAATATTCAAATCCCCTGCACCTTGACGATGTCGCGGCGGATTTTCCCAAGCTCACCATCATCATGGCGCACCCTTCGTTTCCCTGGCAGGACGAGGCGCTGTCTGTCGCGACGCACAAGCCGACTTGCTACATCGATCTGTCAGGCTGGTCGCCCAAATATTTCCCGGCCAACTTGATCCAATACGCGAACACGATTTTGAGAGAAAAAGTCTTGTTCGGCTCGGACTATCCGGTGATCACGCCCGACCGCTGGATCAAGGATTTCGCGGCGCTGCCGATCAAGCCTGAAGTCAGGCCGCTGATCATGAAGGAAAATGCCATCAAGCTCTTGAAGTTGCGGCCGGAGAAATAGGGCTCACGCCGGCAACCGCGGGATGGTGCTAGCTACGACATGATTGTCTTGACAACAATATCGGTTCATAATGCAGGCGGGGTCGAAGCCGCATAGAGGCGCGCCCCGTGCTACGCACAAAATGGCTCAACCCCGTGAGCCATTTGCCCCGGTTGCGAAGTATTATAGATCAACAGGCCAACGAAACGGCCGGTGGGAGGAACAGAGATGGATGGTGGCCCCAAGAGGAACGCGTTTCCGCTGCCCTCGGAGCTTTCCTCCATGCCCGGCGCCGAGGGCTGGCAGGAGATGTATCCCTATTACACGCGCTTTCGCCCGGAAGACGATAAGCGCTTCTGGTTCTACAACTCGATGCACTTTCCGGAGCCGATCTCGGCATTCGACTCGCTCGGGCCGGAGTTTCCGTACACGGCGATGGGCGCCGTAACGACGCGCGTGTTCTCGTTCCCCGCCGCGCTCGGCATCGACTATCGCGTCCACAACGGGCGCGTCTACATCACGGCTAACGCCGTCACCGACCCCAAAGAGATCGAGAAGCGCGCCGCCGTGTTTCAAGAACGCGCCGGCTACTATTACGCCAACTGGATGCAGTTCTACGAGCAGTGGGTCGGCAAGATGACGAGCCTCATCAAAGAGGCCGACGCGATCAAAGTGCCCGAACTGCCCGAATTCGAAGACATCGCTGTCGTTCATGAGGCAAGAGGCCTTGCGCAGAACCATGAGGTCATTGCCGGCTTTCACAGGCTGATCGAAGCCTATTCGAAGATGTGGCACCACCACTTCGAATTCCTGATGCTCGGCTACGGCGCATATGTCGTCTTCTTCCAGTTCTGCAAGAAGGCCTTTCCCGAGATTCCTGATCAGACTGTGGCGCGCATGGTTGCGGGCATCGATGTCTTGATGTTCCGCCCCGACGATGAGCTCAAAAAGCTCGCTGAGCTTGCGGTGAAGCTCGGCATCGAC
>JBAQHC010000147.1:0-1837 GCA_049288095.1 Alphaproteobacteria bacterium
GTTCGCCGCTTGTGCGGGCATTCCCTTTCAAATCAAAGTGCCAGAGCGCCGTGAAGTCACGACCCAATTCGCGTCTAAAGGCATCGAACGCGATGCCGTCGAAAAAACCATTGTTAGTGATGAAACAAACAATTCCAGGACGCTTGCCAAGCCGATCCGCTGCCCAGCGAAAGAACCGCACGTATGCGTCGTACAGTTTCGTACTAAGCGTCGCTGTTGAATCTTTCGCATACGTTTCGCGAATTCGCACGTCGACATAGCCGTATTTTCGAGTCTGTAGCATCATTGCAGGGGATTATGCGGCCTTTCGAGTTCGAGCGACGTGCAACGTTTGAGTGGTTCGGTTCCGCAGTTGCGCTCGTTCCTCACGCTGCATGTCCAAGGCAATCCGCGAGGAGATATTCGGTTGCGTGCGAACGCGGTACACCGTCTTTTGCATCTTGCGGTGACGGCGGTAGCCGCGCTCCACGGCATTGGAAGTCGAAGGCAAGAGTTTGTCATCCAGAAATGTCAGCGCTTTCTCAAGGTTGGGAGAGAACAGCTTCTGCAAGGTTTTGCCGATCCGCTTGAAGCGGCGAACGCGACGCCGGAGCCGCGCCAGTTTGTCCAGCGCGGTTTCGCTGCGGCAGCGACGATCAAAAAGGCGATACACCTGGTCCATGACGTCGCGCAGCGTTCGCAATTCGGGCCGACCACGGGTAATGCGTCGCAGCGTTCGCTGCTGAGCTGGAGTCAGGTCGTGCCGGACAAATAGGTAACGATGCTCAAACAAGTCTCCGACCTTCTGTTCGATCCGCTGGCGACGCCGTGCTGCTTTGCGCGCCACCACCGAAGACGGGCGGCCGCGGCCGAGCGTCGGTTTGGCGGCGGCCAGCTCCTTGCGGAGTTTGGCCACGGCTCGCAGAACCGCCTTCGTCAGTTCTTTGATGACGTGAAACTCGCAGAGCTGATGCGGAACATCTTCAAAAACCTTGGAAATCGGCTCAGGATACAGCGCAGAACCGTCGGTGGTGATGCCTTCGAGCGTCAGGCCGCGACCGTCGAGCGCCGACCGAAAGGTGCGGAAGAAACGCTCCATGTCGGCGTGGGTCGGATCGTGATCCAAGACCTCGTAGGTGATCCGCCGAAAGGTGCGGTTATCGACGATCGACAGGACACAGAACGGACCATCGTACAACTCATCCGCCGCGATGTATCCGGAAAACTCAGCCAGCACGGCGTTGAGGTATTCGCTGGTGACGTGCTGCTCTGCCTTTTTTCCCCCCGGCCTCGACCCAGTTCTGGATGGTGGCGAAAGGGACGAACACGCGGTGGTCCCGCCACAGATGCCAACTGGCCGCGCGGTAGGGCAAGCCGTCTTCCACCACCAATCGCACTGCGAGCACAATGACACGATGCGTGTAGTGGCTCTTGGGTGGAGCCAGGTCCCACAAGTCCACGTTGAAGTAGCGGTGACACTTCGAGCAGTAATGCTGAGAGTAGGTAAGATGAATGTCGCGCGGTCGTTCCGAGACCAAATCGCCAAGATCATGCAGCGTCCGCTCGACGGTCCGGTTCCGGTAGCTACTCCGGCCACACTGCGGGCACGGTCGTCGCAAATAATTGCGACTGCGCTCCACCGATTTGGCCTTGGGCAGGTCTTCAACGCAAGTGATTCCTTCGGTACGATCGGCTCGGTATTCGCCCGGCCCCAACATGGTCACCCTCCTTGGTGAAATTGAGACCGGGAAAATACGGCAAAACGCTCAACGTGTCACTACCAATCCCCTGCAATGATGCTACAGACTCCAAAATGTGGCCCGGCACGGCCACGCGGATTCGCGGTGATTGGTGCGTG
>JBAQHC010000148.1:0-1502 GCA_049288095.1 Alphaproteobacteria bacterium
GTCCTGGAGGGCGATGGGTTCCTGCGCGGCATGGTGCGGCGAATCGTCGGCGGGCTCGTGGAGGTCGGGCGTGGCGCGCAGCCGCCCAGCTGGTTCGCAGCCCTGGTTGGAAACCGTGAGACCATGCCGCCGGCTCCCACCGCGCCGCCCCACGGTTTGACGCTTGAGCGGGTGTTCTACTGAAGCCGACCGCCCACAGCCGACAGCTGACAGCTGACAGCTAAATCCACCGCTCACAGCACCCCTCCGGCTTCCCAGACGAGGTAGGGGAGGAATCGGCGCGGCGCGGGGGCGATGCCTCGGTCTCGGTCGGCGGCGCGGCCAAAAAACCGCGGGAACGGGCTGTGAGCTGGCAACTGTCAGCCGTAGGCTCGCTCCTTCGCGTGTTAGACTGCCCGCGCCAATGAGGGACCTCGATCGGCTCGCCGCGCCTGGCACGCCGGAGCGCGAGTTGCTTGACCGCCTCCCGCCGTCCTCCCTCCCGCGCCACGTTGCCATCATCATGGACGGGAACGGGCGATGGGCACGTCAGCGCGGACTCCCGCGCGTCGAGGGGCACCGGGCCGGGATCCGCGCGGTACGGGACACGGTTGAGGCGGCGGCGAGACTCGAGATCGAGGCCCTCACGCTGTATGCGTTCTCGACGGAGAACTGGAAAAGGCCCCGGTGGGAGGTCCGCACGCTCATGGCCCTGCTCAAGGAGTATCTGGCCAAGGAACTGCGGACCATGGCGGACAACAACATCCGTTTTCGCCCCATTGGCCGTCTCGGCGAGCTCGAGCAGGAAATCCAGGAGGGGCTGGCCCAGGCGGTCGAGCTCACGAGCAAGAACACCGGCCTCACCTTCCAGATCGCGCTCAACTATTCCGGGCGCACCGAGCTGGTCGATCTGGTCCGCACCGCGGTGAGCCACGCCCGGACCGCCCAGCTCACCGCGGAGAGGGTCGATGACGACTGGGTTGCTGCCCACCTCGCCACCGCTGGGGTCCCCGACCCTGACCTTTTGATCCGAACCTCCGGGGAGCTGCGCGTCTCCAACTTCCTCCTGTGGCAGATCGCATACGCGGAGCTCTACTTCACGCCGGTCCTGTGGCCTGACTTCACGACCCGCGATCTCCTGCAGGCGGTCGCCGAGTTCGCGCGCCGCGAGCGCAGGTACGGTGGGGTAGTGGAGAGGGGTCACGACGATCCTGAGGAGGCCGCAGAGTGAAGGGCGCACGCGAGGCTACGGCGTTTGCACTGATTCCGCTCGTCGTGGCAGCCATCGTCTTCCTGCCACCTTGGGTCTACCTGGCCTTGGTGTGGGTGGTCGCCGTGCTTTCCGCGTGGGAACTGCTGGCGTTGTTCCGTCGCCTCGGCCAGCCCGCACCCCAGGCGCCCACGCTGGTGATCCTCGGGGTGCTGCTCCCGGCGGTGTGGCTGGGCGGTCTGCCGCGGACCGGAGCGCTTCTCGCCCTTGCGTTGTTGGCGGTACCGGTGGTGTACCTCGTAGGGCGTTACCC
>JBAQHC010000149.1:0-2141 GCA_049288095.1 Alphaproteobacteria bacterium
CATATGCGATCCCCACGGCGAACGACCCGCCGGCAAGCCCGACGCCGAGCGCGGCGAGCAACATCTGGGCATAGGTGTGTGCGAATACCAGCAGCACCGTCGCCACGCTCGTCGCCAGCATCGTCAGGGTGAGGACGAGGCGCCCGCCGAAGCGATCCGTCCAGATGCCGAGCACGACGCGCGAGAGCGACCCGGTCAGGATCGGGGTGCCGACGAGCAAGCCGAACTCGGTCTCGCTCAGCCCGAGCTCGGCCTTGATGCGCACGCCGATGATCGAGAAGATCGTCCAGACCGCAAAGCACACTGTGAACGCCAGAGTGGACATCCAAAGTGCGCGCCCTTGGGCGCTCGATGCCGCGAGGTCTGAATGTCCGTCCGTCCGCATCAATCGATCTCCCGTGCCCAAAAAAACAAAAAGCCGCCGACCAAGTCCCCGCGCTAATGCGCGATGGCTTGAACGGCGGCTTTGCCTGATGAGCGCCCGTCGTTGGGCGCGGTTTTCGTTAAGAGCAGGAACCATGCCATCTGTGTTGAGACGGCGTTCCTATGGTCAATCAACGACTTACTGAACTAATGCGCGACCGTAGCAGGTGTTGGCAAGACCAAAGATTAGTCAATCATCGTTGCAAGCGGCGCAAAATTTGTGCAGTGCGCATGCCCGTACGCTAGCGTTTCTGGCTGGCAATGTAGTCGTCGAGCCGGTCGGGATCGAACAGCGCGCCGTCGAAAAATCCGTCCGGTCCGAGGGTCAGGCTGGCGCCGGCGGAACCCACCGGGGTGGGCTCCTGCAGCGCGCCTTCGACCTTGGCGTTGGCTGCGGGCAGAGCAATGCCCAGCGGCTTCAGCGCCGCGCGATAGAGATCGGGCCGATAGGTCCCGCACGCGATGCTCGCATGCTCCGGCGTATGGGCTACCTGCCCCCAGCGGACCATCTGCGAGTAGAACCACAGCGCGTGGCTCTTCCAGGGAAACATTGCAGCTTTGGCGAACGGCACGAAGAAGTCCTCCGCGCGTCGGATGGTTCCGCCACCCACGTCGAGTGCGCCGGAAAGGCCGCGCATCATCCACTCCGCCGGGCGCATGATGTAAGCGGGTCCCGCCAGGATATCCGCCAGCTCGCCGTGGTTCGACGCAGCGCCGCACCACTGCGCGGAGCGGCAGAGCGCACGCAGAAGTGCAGCGAGCGCTTGCGGTTCCTGCTCGGCCCATGCAGCCGCGACGCCCAGCACTTTTTCGGGGCTTGAGCGCCATATTGCAGCCTTGACCGTGACGATGTGGCCAACGCCGACGGAAGCCGCCGCGGTGCTCCACGGTTCGCCGACGCAATAGCCGTCGATCGTGCCGCCGGCCAGAGCATCGGCCATCAAGGGCGGCGGGACAATGACGATCTCGACATCGCGCTCGGGGTCGATGCCGCACGCCGCTAGCCAATAGCGCAGTTCGTAGTTGTGGCCAGAGAAGGGATGCACGACCGCGAACTTCAGGGGTCGGTCCCAGTCCTCTGCCTGGTGGTCGCTGATAGCCTTGCGCAGCGCGCGACCGGTGGTTGCCGGGTCGAGGTCTACCGTTGCGCCATGATCGGCCATCCGTGCCCAAAGGGCATTCGAAACGGTGATTGCATTTCCCCCGAGCCCGAGAGCGATCGGGGCTATCGTCCTCGCCGCCAGCGGCGTCAGGCCCAGGTTGGCCGCGATGGGCATCGGCGCGAGAAGATGCGCTACCTGGAAGTGTCCCACCGCCATGCGGTCGCGAATGCTCGCCCATGATGTTTCGCGCACGAGCGTCAGGTCGATGCCCTCCGCGTCGGCGAAGCCCTTCTCCTTCGCCGCAACGAGAATGGCGCTGTCGAGCAGCGGCATGAAACCGGCGATGATCTGATGCTTGCTACTCATGGTCACTTATCCTCCGGCGGCCTCAAGAGGCCAGCCGCGGTGATCAGGCTTTCGGCGATCTCGGAGATCTTGCGGTTCTGGTTCATGGCCGTCTTGCGCAGCAACGCATAAGCTTCCGGCTCCGAGAGGCCGCGCGTGGACATCAAAATTCCCTTCGCTCGATCAATGAGCTTGCGGTTCTCGAGTTCGGAGCGCGCTTCCTCGAGCTCGCGCGCCATGCGCGCGAAGGCATTGAAGCGGCTGATTGCC
>JBAQHC010000150.1:0-6937 GCA_049288095.1 Alphaproteobacteria bacterium
GCGATGGGTTACACCGGCTCCAAGACGATTGCCGATTTTCAGAAGAACGCGCGGTTCATCAAGATGACGAGCGCGAGCTTGCGCGAAAGCCATGTGCACGACGTGACGATCACGCGCGAAGCCCCCAACTACCCGACGCAGACGTGAGGTGGCTCTTATTAACCTCCCCCTTGTGGGGAGGTCGAAACGCGAGAGCGTTTCGGGTGGGGGATACCGGACTTACAATGATCAAAAGAGTCTTTGTTCTGACCCCCACCCCTAACCCTTCCCCACAAGGGGGAGGGAGAGTAGAGGCGTGCGCGAGGACGGTACGCCCATGACTCCCGGCGCGCGCATTGGGGCGGCGATTGAAATTCTCGAAGACCTTGCTGCGAATCCGCGCCCGGCCGACAAAGCCTTAAGAGAGTGGGGCGCGGCACATCGTTTCGCGGGCTCGAAGGATCGCGCGGCGATCCGCTCGCACGTGTTCGCGGCATTCCGGCGGCGTGGCGAAGCCGCCGATCTTATGGGCAGCGACAAGGCTCGCGCGCTTGTGCTCGGCTCGACCGTGCTTGGGCTCCGCTGGAGCGCAGCCGAACTCGCCGCGAGCATCGGCACCGGCAAGCATGACCCGGCGGCGGTGACGCCGGCCGAGCGCGCCAAGCTCGATGCCGCCGAGCCGCGGGCGCGCGCCAAAGGAACGGTCAATTGGCCGGGTTGGCTGCGTGACAGCCTGATCAAGGCTTATGGCGACCGCGCCGGCGATTTGATGGCGGCGCTGCAGGAAACCGCGCCGCTCGATTTGCGTGTCAACATCGCTGAAAGCGAACGCGCGCCGGTGATCGAGGCGTTGAGCGCCGTCGGCTTTCCCGCGGAGGCAACGCCGTTCAGCCCATGGGGCGTGCGCATCACCCGCGATGAAGATTTGGTCGGCTCCAATATCCGTGCGCTGCCGATGTTCCGTGCCGGGACGATCGAGATCCAAGACGAAGGCTCGCAGCTCACCGCATTTCTTTCCGGCGTGAAAGCCGGCGAGCAGGTGCTTGAGCTATGCGCCGGCGGCGGCGGCAAGACGCTTGCGCTCGCGGCGATGATGGGGCGCAAGGGGCAGATCTATGCGTGCGATGTCGATTGGACGCGATTGAAAGCCGGGCAGGAGCGGGCACGGCGCGCGCATCTTCACATCGTGCAACCGCGCGAGATCAATCCCTGGGATCCGAGAACAGGCGGCGATGACCCGGATCTTGAATCCCTCGCCGGCAAGATGGATTTGGTGTTTCTCGATGTGCCGTGCACGGGCTCGGGCGCGTGGCGCCGCGCGCCGGATGCGAAATGGCGCCTCACGCATGAAGCCTTCGCGCGCTACATCGATGCGCAGGCGGCGATTCTTCTCCGCGGCGCGCGGCTCGTGAAACCCGGCGGGCGCATGATCTATGTGACGTGCTCGGTGTTCGCCGAAGAAAACGCCGAGCAAATCTCGCGCTTCCTCGACACACAAAACTTTTCCCCTCCCCCCTTGAGGGGGAGGGTTAGGGAGGGGGGTGATGTCACGAACTCCGTTGCCCCTCCCCCTAGCCCCCTCCCTCAAGGGGAGGGGGGATTAGAATTTGGGCTTGCTGATCTCGGGGCGGTGTGGCGCGAGAGCCTCGGCAGCGAACCGCCGCAAGGCACGCTCGTGGCCGTTCCCGGCGCGGAGGGCGCGGCCCTTCAGCTTTCGCCGATTACAACGGGGACGGATGGTTTCTTCATCGCCATGCTCGAAAGGAAATAGTCCCTCATGGTTCGACAAGCTCACCATGAGGGAGAGAGTATTTAGCCTCATCCTGAGCCTGTCGAAGGATGACGGCACTCGAAAGGAAATAGATGGACAAGATCCTCATCATCGATTTCGGCAGCCAGGTGACTCAGCTGATTGCGCGGCGCGTGCGCGAGGCCGGCGTCTACTCGGAGATTTGGCCGGCGGATCGTGTCGAGGATCGCATCGCGGCGTTCGCGCCCAAGGGCATCATTTTTTCCGGCGGCCCTTCGAGCGTGATGGAGGAGGGCGCGCCCGCGACGCCGAAAGGCATTTACGATCTCGGCCTGCCCATTCTCGGCATTTGCTATGGCGAGCAGCTCATCTGTCATGAGCTTGGCGGCAAAGTGGAAAAAGGCGCGGAGCGCGAGTTCGGCCGCGCGTTCTTTAAAGTCGCCAAACCCTCGAGGCTGTTTGAGGGCGCATGGGAGCCGGGCGAGGAGCATCAAGTGTGGATGAGCCATGGCGACCGCATCGCTGCGATCCCGCCGGGCTTTGAGGTGATCGGCACGAGCGCAGGCGCGCCTTTCGCGGCAATTGCCGACGAGAAGCGGCGCATTTATGGCGTGCAGTTTCATCTCGAAGTGGCGCACACGCCGGATGGCGCAAAGCTCCTCAAGAATTTTACGCATAATATTTGCGGCTGCCGCGGCGATTGGACGATGGCGGCGTTCCGCGCGGGCGCGATCGAGCGCATCAAAGCGCAAGTGGGGCGCAAGCGCGTGATTTGCGGGCTTTCGGGCGGTGTTGATTCAGCGGTCACGGCAAAGCTTGTGCATGATGCGATCGGCGATCAGCTGACTTGCGTCTTCGTCGATACGGGGCTGATGCGTGCGGGCGAGGGCGATGAAGTGGTGTCGCTGTTCCGCGATCATTTCAACATTCCGCTCGTGCATGTGAAGGCGGAGGATTTGTTTCTCGGCAAGCTCAAGGGCGTCTCGGACCCCGAGCAAAAGCGCAAGGCGATCGGCGCGCTCTTCATCGATGTGTTCGAGAAAGAGGCGAAGGCCGTGGGCGGCGCCGACTTTCTCGCCCAGGGCACGCTTTATCCGGATGTGATCGAAAGCGTTTCGTTCTCCGGCGGGCCGAGCGTCACCATCAAATCGCATCACAATGTCGGCGGCTTGCCGGAGCGCATGCGCATGGGCCTGGTCGAGCCCTTGCGCGAGCTCTTCAAGGATGAAGTGCGCGCGCTCGGCGAAGAGCTGGGCTTGCCGCACAAATTCGTCGGACGCCACCCGTTTCCCGGGCCCGGCCTTGCCATCCGCATTCCCG
Organism: Alphaproteobacteria bacterium; assembly: GCA_049288095.1. GTDB lineage: Bacteria > Pseudomonadota > Alphaproteobacteria > CAWBKL01 > CAWBKL01 > CAWBKL01. Next base: position 3,050 of record JBAQHC010000150.1, read on the forward strand.
GCGAGATCACGAAGGAGAAGCTCGACATCTTGCGCAAGGCCGACGCGATCTACCTCGATGAGATCAGAGCGGCGAGGCTTTACGACAAGATCTGGCAGGCTTTCGCCGTGCTGTTGCCGGTGAAGACCGTGGGCGTCATGGGCGATGGGCGCTCTTACGATCATGTGTGTGCGCTCCGCGCGGTGACATCGACCGACGGCATGACGGCGGAAAGCTTCGCCTTCGATCACGCGTTTCTGGCGCACACGGCAACGCGCATTATCAACGAGGTGCGGGGCATCAACCGCGTCGTCTACGATGTCACCTCAAAACCGCCGGGCACGATTGAGTGGGAGTGAGCGCGCTATTCCTAGCGCAGAAGCGTCTCGAAGTCCTGGCCGCCGTAGAAGATGCCGAGGATCGTCACCGTGTCCTTGCCGACCGCGTAAGCAATAAGCACGCGGCCGCGAAATGAGAGCGTGCGCAGGCCGGGGCGAAGATCGCCGCGCGCCACACCGCGATGCGGCATCTGATCGAGACTCTCGCAGTGGTCGATGATCGCGCTCGTGAAGCCCAGCGCAATCTCCGGCGAAGCCTCGTCGGCGATATAGCGATAAAGCTGGGTGAGCTGAGCCTCTGCTTCAGGCGAGAAGACGACGCGGTAACTCTTCACGAGCGCTTGGTGGCGCGCTTGTGCTCGCGGGCAAGGCTCTTGCGTATATCGGCGGCAGTGCGCGCGCGCGAAGGATCGGCCTTCATCGCGTCATAGGTTGCGACGACGTCTTTCCGCAGCCACTCTTCGGCGGCTTTGTCGCGCGCCGCGAGCGCGCGCAAGCCCTCGCGGAGCACTTCGCTCTCGCTCGCATACTCGCCGGAGGCGACCTTGGCCTGAACGGCCCTCGCCATCTCATGCGGCAGCGTCACGCTCATCTGTTTGGTTGACCGGGCCATTGATTGCACGATATTCCGGGCTTACGAACAGTTCCGATGAGTATGATTTAATCCTATTCTTACGCAAGGGTCAACGCGGGCGACGAAATGAATCCATTTCCCGAAGACATCTTTACCGAGCCGGAGAATGTCGATCCCGATACGCTCGCCAATCTCGGGCCGCTCAGGCGGCTCGCGGGCGTGTGGCAGAGCAGCAAGGGCGTCGACATCGCGCCCAAGGCGCCGGGTCCCGACCGGCGGCAATATATCGAGCGCATCGACATGCAGCCGATCGACCCGCAGACCAACGGGCCGCAGCTGTTTTACGGATTGCGCTATCACGTGCACATCAACACGGCCGAAGAGGCGATCACCTTTCACGATCAGATCGGTTATTGGCTGTGGGAGCCGGCGACCGGGCTGGTGCTGCAATCGCTCACCATCCCGCGTGGGCAGACGGCGCTCGCCTCTGGCTTTGCCAAGCCCGGCGACATGAGCCTGAGTGTGAGCGCCGCGCGCGGCCAAACCAATTACGGCATCTGTTCCACCGACTTTCTCGAATACGCTTTCCGCACCGATAGCTACCGGCTCGATATCACGTTCAATGCCGACGGCAGTTGGAGCTATGTGTCCGATACGATGCTGGCAGTACGCGGCCAGAAGGAGCTATTCCGCCACCGCGATGTGAACACGCTGGTGAAGATTGGCGAGCCCCAGCCCAATCCCTTGATGCTGCTGCAATCCGCACGACCCGCGTAATACCGGAGAGTGGCATGACTACTCTTAGAAATGAGCAGGACGTTCGTGAGGAACTTGCGACGCCGTTTTTAAAAAGTCTCGGCTACGCTGTAGGCACTTCGAACGACATTAGTCGCGAGCACCATCTTCGATACGATCGCTTGCAACTGGGGCGTAAGAAGCCCAACGACGCTCCATTGCCATTGGGCGGCAAAGCTGACTACCTGCTGACGGTGGCCGGTGCAGGGCGGTGGATTTTAGAGACGAAACCACCAGACGAAGAGATTACTGTCGACGATATCGATCAGGCGATTTCATATGCGAGACATCCGGAAGTCGCTGGTTATTATGCGGCGGTATTGAACGGATCGCGCTTCGTACTCTACCACATAACTCAAACATCAAATGAGGCGCCGCGTGCCAATCTAAGCGTGACGTCGGGCGAGGATCTAGCGCGAACACTACAAGGTATTTTAGGTCCGCTGGCGATTCGACGTGACTGCACGCCGCCTAAGGTCGATTTGAGGTTTCCCCTGGCTCCAGGACTCCGTGGTGAAGCGGATATCACTGGAGGTTGGAACAAACACTTGGCCAACGAAGTAGAAGCTTGGCCGTCGGTCATTGCGGCGAGTTTGGATGATTTCAGATCTCGCTGCGCCATGCTTGTTGGAACGCAATCGACGGTAAAGAGCGGTCGGATCTGGCGCGACGACGCAACTCGAATTCGGGCGCGGTTGTCGTGGCATTCTCCTCACCAGGCCATGAAGCCAATGTTGGAAGAAGCGCATCTTGATGACTTTGAGCATGTCTGTTTGGACACTTCGATCTCGATAGACCCGCAAAAGCCCTCAGTGTTTGAGATACTCGGAAGTTACAAGCTGAGAGAGGGTCAAGCATCCTATGATCTTCTTCAGTGGAAGACTCAACAGTTGGGGCGCGATGTGAGCGTGGTTATCCAAGGGCAGGCGACGGGATTTCTCAGCGGCTCGGACTTCTCGGGTCTCGCAGACTACCGCCACATCAGCCACGTCAGCGGTATTCCGGGACCTATTGTTGTTCGCTTCTTGACCGAGTTTTCTTTCACGATTGACAGTCGATGACTTGGGATCAACCGCGAGCTAATCCATCTCCGAGAAATTCGTGATGGCGACGTCGCCTTCGGGGAAGGAGGCGATGATCTTGAGCTCGCCGCCTATGGCCTCGACATAAGAGCGCAGATTCGAGATATACATATCCGCGCGCCGCTCGAACCCCTCACCCGGCGCGCCGTGCATCCTTCGACAAGCTCAGGATGACGACGCCGCGCCACCCCCGGATCTCCTTCGACAAGCTCAGGATGACGGCCGGGCCATGACGGGAAAAAGAGGGATGACGGAAATCGGCGCGAAGTGAATTGAGAGCTGTTTTCGATTGAGGCGCGAGAAAGGGAAGGCGGAAAGATTCCGCCGAAATCGCAAACCAATTATGTGTGCATCTCGCGCGCATCGGAAATCAGATGCCATCGTAGCGATCCATTGGGCGCGCCGACGACGTGAAATCCAAACCACCGAGCACAATCGAGTGCAAAAAAGCAGACTGATCTTGCGCGTTTCTATCTCCGTAAAATTCCGTAGACGCGCATCGCGTTAGCTTAATGCGGCATCAATCGCCGGCTGCATAGTCTTCGCCACTGCTGGATTTTCCTCTCGCGAATTGAATCCGAGCAGATGGGGCCGCGATGAACAAACGCGCATTACTCTGCTGCTTGTTGCTGATGTGCTTGATTGGATCGCACAGCGCTGCGCACGCGGAGGTGTCTTCGAAAGACATTCAAGTGGTTGCGAGCGCACTAGGTTTTATTGATGGCGCACCGTCGGGGTCAGTCAATCTCGGCATCGTTTATTCCGAGGCGAATGCTCAGTCCACGAACGAAGCCAACGCATTGAAGGCAATGTTGGGCGCGGGCCTCACCGTTGGAAATTTGACCTTAAAGCCCGTGCTCGTGAAGATCGGAGACGTTGCCGGCGCCGGCAATATTGCCGCCTTCTTTTTGACGGACGGCGTCGGCGCCGAAGCCTCCCAGCTCACCGCAACGTTGAAGTCCAAGCGCAAGGCTTGTGTGACGACGGACTTCACGCAGGTGCAAAGCGCCGTCTGCGCCATGGGAATCAAATCCGAGCCAAAAGTTGAGATCGTCGTGAACAAGGCGGCTGCGGCTGATGCCGGGATCAGCTTCAGCGCCGCGTTCCGCATGATGATTAC
>JBAQHC010000151.1:0-13225 GCA_049288095.1 Alphaproteobacteria bacterium
GGGTTAGGGTGAGGGGTTGAATCAAAGACTCTTCGCCTCATGTCCCACCCTCTCCCGGATCGCTAAGGCACTAACGCGCCAAGCGATCCGGCCTCTCCCCTCAAGGGAGAGGCGATCGTGCGGAGAAGTTCTTTGTCCCCACAACTTAAAGGCCAAGTCGCGATCGTCACCGGAGCGGGGCGCGGTTTCGGCAAAGCAATCGCCAAACGCCTGGCTGCGGAGGGCGCCTCGGTCACGCTGACCTCGCGCAACAAGACCGAACTCGACGGTGTCGTGCGCGAGATCGAAGCCAAAGGCGGCCGCGGGTTTGCTGCAGCCGGCGACGTCACCAAGCCCAGTGATGTCGAGGCTGTTGTGAAGGCCGCCGAGCGCGAGTTCGGGCCGGCGACGTTGCTGGTCAACAATGCCGGGCTCTCGAGCCCGTACGGGCCAATCGGTGTCGTTGACCGGGACACCTGGTGGAGCGCGATGCAGGTCCATATCCTCGCGCCATTTCTCTATTACAGCGCGCTCATGCCAGGCATGCGCGAGCGCAAAGCCGGCCGGTTGATCACGATCGCGTCCTTGGGTGGGCATACAATCACCAAGCATCTTTCGGCGTATTGCGTCGGCAAGGGCGCGCAAATCAAGCTGGCACAAGAGGCAGCGGTTGAAGGCAAGGAATTCGGCATCTCTTCTTTCGCAATTGAGCCTGGCACGGTGATGACGCCGATGGCCTATGACACGATCAACGCGCCCGATGCGCAGAAGTGGTTTCCGGGCGGCGTTGCGTTTCTCAAGGAGCTCGCGCGCACGAACCCCGATCCAGAACCCGGCTACAAGATCTGCACCGACATGTGCGTGAAGCTCGCCTCCGGGAAATATGACGAGCTCTCCGGCTGGTACATCGAGCCGAAGGATGATTTCGATGATTTGCTTGCGCGGGCGCGCGGCGGCGAGAAGCCTTATCACGGCGGACCTGGCGACTAAGGAGAAACGAATGGCCAAGACAACAGCGAAGAAGAGTGCAGCAAAAGCACCGGCCGCAAAGCCCAAGGCAGCGAAAGCGGCACCAATGAAGGTCGCCGCTGCAGGTCCATCCAACGCCGAGCTCTTGAAGCGTCTTGAGCGTGCAGAGAATGAGATCGGCATTCTGCAGGACAAGAATACGATCAAAGAGCTACACTATAAATACGGCTACTATATCGACAAATGCATGTGGGTCGAGGCTGTCGATCTCTTTGCCGACGATGCGGAAGTTCGCTTCGGCAATGGCATTTATCGCGGCAAAAAGGGCGCTTACCGGCTCTATGTCGGCTGGTTTCAGAAGCTGTTCACCGGTGGCTATAACGGGCCGATCTATGGCTTCCTGCTCGAGCACATGATGTTTCAATTCATCATCGACGTGGCGCCGGACCGTAAGACCGCGAAGGCGCGCGGGCGCGGCTTTCTGCTCGGCGGCGTTCATAAGACGAAGAAGGACAAGATCGCCGGCGTGCCCGATCAGTTCTGGGAAGGCGGCGTCTACGAGAACGAATACGTCAACGAAGGCGGCATCTGGAAAATCAAGCTGCTCAATTACAATCTCACGTTCCAGGCCGACTACGAACCCGGCTGGAATGACTCCGAGGCGCACATCCCGAACCTGACCAAGACCTATCCCGAGGATCCAAATGGCCCCGACGAGATCACAAAAGAGCCGCCTTATGTCTGGCCGCAATCGCGCGTGGTTCCATTCCACTATCCGCATCCCGTGACCGGCAAGATGTGGAAGGGCAAGATCAAAGGCATCGGCAAATAAGCTCCCGCGCCTGCACGAAACACGATCGCCCGTCCTAGCGGCGGGCGATTTGTCTTTTGCTGGTTATGATACGCTCTTGAAGTAACAATCGCGGATACCATCAGAATCCTTTTTCAAAATATCGCAAAAGGATCATCGGTACAGCTGCCGCAAGCACTTGCGCGACCAAGATAACGACAGCTGGCAAAGGTGCGCGCGGCAACCACCTGATTGCGAAGAAGATCGCGATCAGTGTCTGTGCGACCATAAACAGCTGAAACAGATGCGCCGCGGCGTTTTCATCGTGCTGTTGGCGCATGTCACCGATACCGAACACCGCGACGTAGCCGAGCAGCAAAGCCACAGCAGCAAGCGAGAACGCGACCGGCAGCCAAGCGCTCGCCTTGACAGCAAGCGAATGCAACGGCGTAGGTGTCATGACATTCTCCCTAATGATACCCCAACACGTCTCGGCGAACGCCCAGAGCATGAAAGCAAAGAGCCGGGCTGCCGAACGGCGCTCGCGGCATAGATCGCCGAAGGTCTGCGCCATCGCTTCCGCGAATCTCTCACGAAACGACCTCGGATAGAGCGCAAGCAGCTTAGCGTAGAGCGACCGGCATCTCGCGATGTGCTGATCATCTGCCATCTCGGACTAGGCGAAAGCATCCCTGCGCTTGGCAAGCGCGACGACCGCGCGATAGCGCTCAAGCTCAGCCGCGAGCGATCTTTGGCCGAGCGACGTGATCTTATAATAGACTCGCCGCTCATCATCCATTTCGGGATCGATCCGCTTATCGCTCTCCTTGATCAATCCGGCTTTGATCATCCGGTTGAGCGAACCGTAGAGCGTGCCCGGCCCCATGCGAACTTTGCCCTGCGAATCCGATTGCACCTGCTTCATGATGCCGTAGCCGTGCCGCTCCTCGGCCGAGAGCGCCAGCAAGATGTGCAGCACGGCAGGCGTGAGCGGTGCGTTGGTCTCTGGCTTTGCCATTTGAATACATCCGTAACGGATATATCCATATCCATCGCGGATATATGAGTCAAGCGACCGGCGCATGGAGCGCCACCCGCTATTTCAGGCGTTCTCCGTCTTGGGAACCCAAGTGCCGTGAACGCCGGGCCGCAGGCGCATCGGCATTCTTATCCGCGCAATCGGCCCCTTATCGAAACGCTTCGCATCGAAGACGCCGACCTCGGTGAGCATCTCGACGAAATGATTGATGGCGCAAACCACATAGCCATCATCCTCACCCGCGCCGGTCGGAACGAATTGCGGCTCTTGGAATGAACAGCCTTCAGGCGGGGTCCAAGTTTGGCTTTTGCGCGTCTTGGTATCGAGCTTACCGACGAGATTGAATCCCGGGCCCATATAACGCGCTTTCATCATGCGCTGAACATCGATCATGCCGTGATAAGCATAGCGATAAGGCAGGCACGCGAGACGGTCGTCGATTCGCGGCAGCTCGCCTGGGAAATCGCCCAGCACTTCTTCGTCGAAGTCCTTTGTCTTGGAAGAAAGGTTGAACGACCAGCGCATCGGCACCGGTGTCGCCTTACGCTGATCGAACGGCGCACCTGATACATCCGGAATGAAATCGAACGGATTTATTTCCGCGACCATGAGATCGACGATGATCTTATCGCGATCATCATAGGCGTTGATCGTATGGAACGAAAAGCAGCTTCTGTGCTCGAACCAGCGCACATCCTTGGCCGTGCCGTCGCGTGGGATAACGCCGACATAAGTGGGCTTGGTCGCATCGTGCATCCAATGCGGCCCACCGGCCTTGACGCGCGCAGCGTCAACGATTGTCGGAAAAATGCCGAAAATCGCGTATTTCTTGGTGACGGCGAAGTCATGCACCAACGCCGCGTAGGGCGCCGTGAACCATTCCTCCTTCACGAGCTTGCCGGACTTGTCGGCGATCATGAAGGCGATCTCGCGTGAAGCGAGCCCACCGGCTTCATAGCCGAAAAAAATCATCTCGCCGGTCTCGGCATCGATCTTCGGGTGTGCCGTCACGGTTTCGGAGCGCAGCTTGCCGCCCCAAGTATAATGACCCCTCGTATCGAGCGTTTGCGGATCGATCTCGTAGGGCCGCCCATCCTCTTTGGTAGTGAGGAGCCGGCCGCCATGCCAAACCGGCGTTGTGTTCGAGGTCGTTCGGTCGACGCCCTCCACCGCGGGATCATCCGTATACGGATTCCGGTAGGCGCCGAACATTGACTTGCGAGCGGCGCGGTCGGCTTTAAGCCGATCCGTCAGCACATATTTCGACTTGTAATCAGCATGACCGTTCGCGAACTCGAAATAGGAGATCATGCCATCGCCCGAAATCGAAAAGTCGTCGCCCAGACGCGGCGGGAATTGCGGGTCTGGCGTCATGCGATACCAACGCCCATTTATCGAGCTTGGGATTTCGCCCTCGACCTCAAGATCGAAGATCTCAGCCTCAACGCGCGAGGGCGCATTGAAGCCGGCAAAGGTCGGGGTTAGCGGAAATTCCTTGGTCATGGGGGTCTCCCTGGTCCTTTGGCGATGTTCTCTTCGCCTTTGGCCACCGGATTTGACCTGAATCAAGTCCGGCAAGCTTTGCCACGCCCCCCCCGACAGTTGGGCGCTATTGCGCACCCGGCATCGCCCGGCCGTTCCGCTTGCGGATTTCCTGGCGGCGTTTGTAATCCGGGTGATCCTCATATTTCTTCATCGAGTCGAGGACCTCTTTGTTATTCTTCTCGAGCACCGGCACGAACTCCGGATAAGGCAAAATCCAAAAATCATTGTTCTTAACAGCATCGCGCACCACCTTACCGAGATCGACCGGGTCGAAGCCGCTCTCGATTGCCCGCTTGAGACCCGCGAACACATTCTCATCAACGCCGTAATAGCCCGTCTTGCCGTACTTCTCGGGCCGCGCTTCAACCGAGCGGTGAATATTGGTGTTGACGCCGCCGGGGCACAGGATCGAAACGCCGATGTTGAATTTATCGAGCTCGATCTTGAGCGACTCCGAAAGGCCCCTGATGGCGAACTTCGTCGTCGTGTAGATCGCGCAGCTTGGCAGCGCAACGAAAGCCGACATCGAGGCCGTGTTCACGATGTGGCCGCCCTTGCCGTATTCGATCATGCGCGGCAAGAAGGTTTGAACGCCGTTGATAACCCCTTTGACATTGACGTCCATCTGCCAATCCCAATCGTCATAAGTCGCCTTCTCGACCGGACCGAATTGGCTGACGCCGCACGTATTGCACAACAGCTGAACCGGCTGGCCGAACACGCGCTCGGTCTCTTCGCGCGCGCGTGCATAGGCCTCGCGGTCAGTGATATCGAGCTTGATCGAATGGACCGCCTGGTTCTTGCCGCGGAAATACGCCATCGCCTCATCGAGATGGTCTTGCCGGACATCGGCGATGACAACCTTCATGCCGTCTTCGGCGAACACCTTCGCCTGGCCGAGCGCAACGCCCGAACCACCGCCAGTGATGAATGCGACTTTGCCCTCAAGGTCATGCATGGCCTGGCTCCCAATGTGCGTGTTTGGCTCCCGCCGCGTCTCTTCGACCGAAAGCTAGCCCCAGCGGCCCTCATCGCAAAGGCCGGACTGCGCTGCATAAGGCTTAATGAGCGCAAAAAAAACGGCGGGCCCGAAGGCCCGCCATCTGCGTGAGAGATAAATGATCCAGTTCAGTACTTGAGCGTGACGCCAGCATAGAAGCGGCGACCGAGGACGTCATAGATACCCGGAAGCGTCGTGCCGTTGCCGGACGAGTGAACGCCAATGACCGCCGAGGTATTCTTGGCAGTGACCTGCGGCTGAACATCCAAGACGTTGTCGATACCCGCGCGCATCGTGATGTTGTCGTTGATCGAATAACGGCCCGACAGATCGAACTCATCGTAGTCATTCGGACCAAACGCGGTCGGCGACGAAGCCGGCAGCGGATCGGTTTGCGGCAGATGCTGCCACCGGACCTGAACCGAGGCCGGGCCAATCGCGTACGAAACCGTCGTATACACCTTGTACTTGAACGCCGGCGCATTCAGGCCGCCGAGATTCGGGCCCAATGTGCCTGCGAACCGCGTGAACCTCCCGCCCTTTGTCGCCGCGACCGACAGATCCTGCAGGTAGTTGTACAAGACGTTGACCGACAGCGTGCCCGGCAGCTTGCCGAACATGTCCGCCAAATCCGCAGCCCAATCGAGTTGGACGTCGATGCCGCGGGTGATGAACCCACCCGTGTTCACATAGCTGGTGTTCACGGTGCTAACCGCGCCGTTGACCTGGTCGCGAATGATTGCCCTGCAATCAGACGTCGTCGGGTCCGAGGTCGGGTTGGTCGCGAGGCTCAGGCAGTTCTGATAAACCTGATCCTGTGAGGTCGAGGCGATCAAGCCGTCAAGCTTGATGCTGTACCAGTCAACCGACAGCGACGTCCGGTTGAGGAGCGGCGCGTTGAACGGCGACTTGATCACCGTGCCGACTGTCCAGGTCTTCGCAACCTCGGAACCGACATTCGGGTTACCGACCACGTTCGGGAGTGCCAAGCTGAAGCCAGTATTGAGCGGCTGTGCATCGGGTGACGTTCCGTAATACGCCGCTGCACCAGCCCCCATCAACGCCTTACAAACGCTGAGCGCTGCCGCAGCCTGAGCAGGGTCGGCCGCAGTCGTACCAAACGTCGTCGGAACGCCAGCTGAGTTCAGCGAGCAAGGGTCAGCATACGTGGCAAACGCAACTTGCTGGGCTGGCGCCTGGAACAGTTCACCGATATTCGGCGCACGCGTGGCACGATTGAAGCCGCCACGGATCTTGAGCCAATCGGTCACGTCCCAATCGGCCAGTATCTTGTACGTGTTAACTCCGCCAACCGTGTTGTAATACGAATAACGGTAGCCGGGCTCGAGTTCGAGATTCTTGACCAGCGGCAAGTTAGAGAGCAACGGGATCACCATCTCGCCGTAGACCTCTTTGGACGCCGTGTAACCAAAGGTGTTGTTCGACGGGAACAAGCCAAGTGTGGAGTTCAAGGCGTCATTCTGCGTATCGAGATTGTCTTGGATGTAGTTGTACCGGTCATCGCGATACGAGGCGCCCAAGGCGTAGCGAACATTGCCCGCCCAGTCATCGAACAGGCCGCCTTGGATATCGAACTCGACGACATTCTGCTCAAGCGCCGTCTGATTCTGCAACGGAGCAAGAATTGCGGCGACGCAATCCGCCGAGACACTGCCCGTGCCGAAGATCGGCAAGCCCGAAGTACACGTCGCGTTACCGGCCGCGAACCCAGCTTGACCCGGATTGGTAGCCGGGTTGCTGTTACCGACGATCTTGGCGTTCTTACCGTAATTCGGCGAGAGGACAATCGCGCGATAGCCCTCAAGTGAGGCAAAGCCCTGGTACTGCGTCAGCTCTTCGGAACGGCCATGTTGAGCAAAGAGTTCCCAGGTCCAATCCGTGCCCGGGACCTTACCGTCAAAGCCAGCAGTAACCTGCCAAGTTGTGTTGTTGTTGTCGGTCGCGCGTTGCGGCAGGAAGTTGAGGTTGCGCGACATCTGCCAGGGAAGGTTTGCACCCGACCCAGGACCTGGATCGTCTCCCGTGCCAGGAATACCGTCGGCACCAAAGCCCGGCGCGATGCGGCTATCGAGAAGCGCCGTAAGTTCCAGAGGCGTCGGGAACACTTCCGAATTGGTACAGCCGACCGGCCCGGCGCAGTTCAGGCCGAAAGCGCCGCCCGGGCCGTAGCCAGGCGCGGTCACGCCACCTGAGACCGACGGCGCGTAAATGTCGGAACCGTGTGGGATATTGACACCCCAGCCGTTCACTGCCGGCGAGAATGCCAAAATCGTGTGGGTATGGATCTGGCTGAATTGGGCTTGCGAGAAAACTGTGAGCCAATCGTTCAGATCATAATGCGCTGTCGCGAACGCCGAATAGCGCGTGAGAGGAACCGACGTGTTGTCTAACGGCTCGTTGACCTTGAACGCCTGAGGCTGAGCGGGGCCGCTTTGCCGCGTGACAACGCGGTAACCTGAGGCAGCGCCAATCGGGCCCGTATAGCGATACGCACCGTTGGGCGAATCGACGCCGTTGCCGCCAAATTGCGGCATGCCCGTGTAAAGAGTGCCATCGCCCTGGTTGACCATGAACAAGGCGCCTGCCGGCACCGATCCCGGCGGCACTGCATTGAAGATACCATCAACGGTCGTTTGGCTTGGGCAAGCGCCGATGACGCAAACACCAAACGGAGCCGGGTTATAATACGTATCCGTCGGCCAGAAATCGGTGCCGGCCACTGTCGGATCGGCCCAGCCCTTCTTGTAGAAGTCGCGATTGGCCTGAGGCGCATCGCTACGCGTGTAGTGCTCAAGAGCAAGCGTCGCGTTGCCTTTGTCATCGGCAAAATTTCCACCGATCAAAGCGCTCGCGCGGAATTCCTTATCGTCGCTCAGCTGGGTGAGACCGTACTGCGAGTCGAAGGTGAAGCCCTGATAGTTCTTTTTGAGCTTGAAGTTCGCAACGCCCGAGATGGCGTCTGCGCCGTACACGGCAGAGGCGCCGCCGGTGATGATTTCGACCGAGTCGACCATCGCGGCGGGGATCGTGTTGACGTCGACCAGCATGGCGCCGTTCGTCGGCATCGCGCGGCGGCCGTCGATCAGCACGAGGTTGCGGTTGGGACCCAAGCCGCGCAAGCTGATGTTCGCCGAGCCGGGTGTGTTGGTCGTCGTGTTCTGAACGTCGCCCGCCGTGAACTGGCTTTGAATTGCCTGCGTGAACTGCGGCAGCTTGTTCAGATTTGTTTCGATTGATGCAGAGCTCGAGTTCTCGAAGGTCTGCGAATTCAACGTCACGATCGGGCTCGCCGACGTGTAGTCGCGCCGGACGATGCGCGAACCGGTCACCACGATTTCTTGGGTCGGCGGGGTGCTTGGTGCGGCGTTGTTCGACTGTGCTGACGGCACATAGTTCGATTGTGCCGACGGCACTTGATTATCTGCCGAAGCGACGCTGCCGATCAGGCTGCTTACCTTATTACCGTGCAGCGTAACCTTTGACGCGGTTACCGCGATCTCCTGCGCCGAGGATTGCTGCGCCCAGGCAACGCTGCCAAAGCTGCCGGCGAGCGCGACGCCTAGCACTGCTGCGCTCGAGGTCATCAAGGCGCGTGACTTCAGACTTCCGAATCGATTGGACACAGTCCATCCTCCCCTAGTTAAGCCTTTCCCCGACACGGACACAGTCGTCCCGCGTTACAGGCGGCTTGATACAATCTTTCGTTAAGCTTGGCGTCCAAAACTTTTGGGCGTCAAGTGCAGAAACATCGACGCGCTATCTCACGCAAATGCTGTTGCATTCCTGTCGCATCGCGCGGCATTGAGCCATTTCGATGGTTACCAAAGTCTGAATCACGGCGTGGTATTTCTGCCGGCTGGCGAACAAATCTGTGCAAGAGACATTTGCCCTTGCACAAAGCGGCGGGAACGACGCATCCGATTCGGCGGTCTTCGACATCGCCTTCGATGCGTCTATAATCGATACCAAACCAAGCGATGTTGGGCTCGCACCCGGCCGCAAGAGCTTAAGAATGTGAGCATGCGCAGCATGCCGTGGGAGGAAACAAGTGGTTGATATCGCAGGCGAGAATATCGGTGTGGCGAATCCGGCAGAACGCCGGACCAGCGAGGTTGCTGCATTGCAATATGAATCCGACCTCTCGCCCCGCAAATTGCGAGTCGCCTTCATTATCCTCCTTGGACAGACATTCGCGACGAGTCTTTTGCCGTTCATTGCCCTGCCCCTCCTGCTGGTGCCGATGACAAAAGAGTTCGGTTGGACACCGACGCAGTTCTCCTACGCAACCACGTCACTGATGTGGGTCGGCGCGTTTTCATCGCTGTTTTGCGGCTGGGTCGTCGATTACATCGGCTGCCGGCCGATCATCATCCTGGGCACGGTGCTCGTCGGCCTCGACACAATGATGATCTCGCACACCAGCGGTCTTCTCACATTTTGTCTCGGTTTTGCGGGCCTCGGACTCTTCGGCTCGACTGGCATGGTCTACAGCAAGGTGGTCGCTGGCCTCTTCAGTCAGCATCGCGGCAAGGCGCTCGCCATCATGGGCGCCGAGTCAGCCATCGCATTCGCCATCGTGCCGCAAATCGTCAATTTCCTGCTCAACGGTTATGGTTGGCGGCAAACATTCTTCGTTCTTGGCGTCGTTATCGTCGCTGTAGTGCCGTTGCTCTACTTCTTCCTCGACGAGGTCGGAACCAAGGGCGGCTCGCGCGATCTTTTCAAATTCATGAAGGCAAAGCCCGCGGTGAAGAGCGCAGCGGATGAGCCGCCGCCCACACAGCTCGAGGGCATGTCGCTCAAACAGGTTTTCGGCGATTACACGTTCTGGCTGATTCTCTTGGCGACCTTGATTGCAAGTGCCCCGCGCGGCGGCCTCTTCACGTATTTGAGCCCGATCCTTTCCGCGCGCGGCTTCAACGGCCAGCAAGCGACCGCGAATTTCCTTACGGAAATTACTCTGTTTGGCGTTATTGGGTCTCTGATCAGTGGCTTCGCGCTCGACAAGTTTCAGTCGCCCAAGCTGGCCGTTCCATTCAAGCTGTTGGCGATGCTGGCGCTGATCGCGCTTGGCATTGTGAGCACGAAATTCGGCGGCCAGGCTCTTCTCGTTATTGCTGCGGTCTTGTGGGGTATCTCACAGGGCACGTTGATTCCTACCGGCACCTATTTCAACACGCGCCTCTTTGGCCTGAAAGCATTCGGCGGCATGATGGGCCTCAATACCTTCTTTTCAGCGCTATTTCTCGGCGCCATTGCGCCGATCGTTGGCATGAGTCAGGAGAAGACGGGCTCGTACGATCCCGCGATCTGGGTGATGACCGGCTTCTTGTTCCTTGGCGCAGTGATCTACTTGATCCTCAGACCCTATCGCTACAGCGCGATGGTCGGCGCCACGAAGAAGAGCGCCTAAGATCGACACGCGCGAGCTGCCCTCATGCGGGTGCGGCAGGCTGCCGCCTCCCATTGAACCGCCCGGCGTCTTATCCAATTAGATAGTTAGGCAAACTATCTAATTAATGCTTGGTAAATGGCAGCTTCCGTCCAGTCGCGCGTGACGAGCCTCGCAGAGGAGCTGCGCCCGGTTCTGTTGCGCCTTGCCCGTCAATTGCGCCGCGAGAGCCGCGGCACCGGCCTTTCGCCTCTCGATTCTCAGCTCATTGCCACGATTAAGCACAACAAGGGCATCGGTGTGTCGGAGCTCGCCGAGCTTGAGCAAATGACCGCCCCCACAATGAGCGCGCATGTGAAGCGGCTCGAGGAAGCGGGCCTCATTGCCCGCGATGCTTCGGCCTGCGGCGACAAGCGGCGCACGAGCCTCGCCATCACGCGAGAGGGAGAAAAGGCGCTCGAAGCTGTGCGCCGGCGACGCAATGATTGGCTCGCCGCGCGGCTCAGCGAACTGAATGAAAAGGAATTGCAGTCTCTTTTATCGGCGATCGCGCCGCTTGCGCATCTTGCGGGAGAGAGTTTTTGACTGAGTCATCGCTTGACGTAGCCGCGGCGGCAGAACCCGTTGATGAAGTTCCAGGCGACTTGGTGCTTGCTGCCCCAATGCCCGCGCCTGCCGCCGCAACGCGGCTAGCCGAGACAATTGCTGGTCCGCGTAACGTGCTCGTGCCGGTCATCATCGGCATAGCGCTCTTCATGCAGACGCTCGATTCGACCATCATCGGCAATGCGCTGCCGACGATGGCGCGCTCGCTTCATGAAAGCCCACTCGCCCTCAATCTCGCGATCACATCCTATTTGCTCGCCGCCGCAATCTTCCTTCCGATCTCCGGCTGGCTTGCCGACCGGTTCGGTGCACGTCTCGTCTTCATCATCGCCATCATCGGCTTCGCTGTGAGTTCGCTGTTCTGCGGGCTTGCGAGCACACTGCCGATGATGATCGTTGCGCGCTTTGTGCAAGGCTGTGCCGGCGCAATGATGGTGCCCGTTGGCCGGCTCGTGCTGCTGAAAACAGTGCCTAAGCATGATCTTGTCGATGCCATGTCGTGGCTGACCGTGCCCGCAATCCTAGGCCCCGTGCTGGGCCCGCCGCTTGGCGGCTTCATCGTCACATTCGGTTCGTGGCGCTGGATCTTCTTCCTCAATTTGCCAATCGCCGTGCTTGGCGTGGTTTGCGTCTCGTTGTTTGTGCCCGATGTTCGCGAAGAGGGCCGAGAGCCGCTCGACCTAAGAGGCTTCATTCTCTCGGGCCTTGGCCTTGCCGGCCTGATTTTCGGCTTCGAGAATCTTGGCCGCAGTATGCTGCCCTTCCCGCTCGTGATCGGCCTCGTCATGGTCGGCGCAATCGCGCTTGTGCTGTTCTCATTCCATGCAAGGCGCACGGCGCACCCGATCCTCGACCTCTCCTTGTTCAAATACCAAACCTTCCTCACAGCGACGCTGGGCGGCACTTTCCCGCGCCTTATCATCGGCGCAAGCGGCTTCTTGATGGCACTGCTTCTGCAAATCGGTTTCGGCCTAAGCGCCTTTCAGGCGGGTCTTGTGACATTTGCCGGCGCGTTCGGCGCGCTGCTCATGAAAACGACCGCGCCACCGATCATTCGCCGCTTCGGCTTCAAGCCGGTCTTGCTCACCGTTGCGATCTGCCAAGCCCTGATCTTCAGCTCCTATTCCTTGTTCGCTAAGGACACGCCGCACCTGCTCATCACAGCCATTTTATTCGTGGGCGGCTTCTTTGCTTCGCTTCACTTCACGGCGCTCAACTCGCTGGCTTACGCCGATCTGGAGCAGCACGACATGAGCAAGGCGTCGACGCTCGCGAGCATGATGCAACAGCTTGCGCTATCGCTCGGTGTCGGCATTTCGGCGCTCGTTGTCGGCGGCTTGCAAGCGGCCAGTCACACCGCAGCGTTGACCGCATCCGACATCTCGCCGGCGTTCGTCTTCATTGGCGCCGGGGCACTGATCTCGCTGGCCTTTTATCTGACGCTTCCTGCAAACGCGGGCGAGCTTGTGAGCGGCAAGACCCGCCGCTTCGAAGGCGGCGAGTAGCCTCAAGCCGGCGCCTGCGCAATGTGCAAGACCGGGCCTGATCTGCATCACCGCGCGCGCGCCATCACCGCCACAAGCTCGTCGATCTTTTGCTTCTGCTCTTTCTTGTCGCCGCTCTTCATCGCATGCGCGACACAGTGCGAGACATGATCCCGGAGGATTTGTTCCTCGATCCGTAGCAGCGCCGACTTCACCGCCTGCAGCTGCGTGATCACATCGATGCAGTAGCGGTCTTCCTCTATCATTTTGGCGACGCCGCGGATCTGTCCTTCCGCGCGGTTGAGCCGGCCCAAGCAAGTCGATTTCGTTTCGGCTTCCATCTGTCTCTCCACGCCGCGCTTGCCGTATACCCCATGGGGGTATATATGTCCATTGTATG
>JBAQHC010000152.1:0-1833 GCA_049288095.1 Alphaproteobacteria bacterium
GGATACTATTCTCGACATCAGCATCACCCCTAATCGTCCGGACTGCCTCTGTGTCATCGGAGTGGCTCGAGAGATTGCTGCCTTAACCCATCAGAGAGTGAAGTATCCGCGCCCTACTGTTACCGATCGGGGGGAGGAGATTCATCAAAAGACTTCTGTAACTATTTTGGATCAAGACTTGTGCCCCCGTTACGTAGCGAGAATGATCGAAGAGGTCAAGATCGGTCCTACTCCCCAATGGATGAGCCACCGATTGGAAAAAGTAGGGATACGATCCATCAATAATGTAGTCGATGTGACCAATTATATCATGATGGAATACGGACAACCTCTCCATGCCTTCGATTTTGAATTGCTTGAAGGAGGTCGGATCATCGTCCGGAGAGCGAAAGAGGGTGAGGAATTCATCACCCTGGATGGAGTGAAGAGGACCCTGGACGGGGAGATGCTCATGATCTGTGATGGTGCGAAGCCCGTTGCGATTGCCGGGATCATGGGCGGCCTCAATTCAGAGATCAAAGAGGACACGAAGAGAGTCCTCCTTGAAAGCGCCTATTTCAACCCGGAAGGGAATCGGAGGACGTCCAAAAAGCTCGGTCTGGAAACAGAAGCCGCTTATCGTTTTGGAAGGGGGATCGATTTCGGAGGATGCCTCGTTGCGGCGAACCGGGCCACCCAATTGATTCAGGAATTGGCAGGTGGAAGGGTAGTGGAGGGGGTGGTGGATGTCTACCCGACGCCGATCACGCCAAGTCCGATTCGTCTGAGTGTTAAGAAGGTTCGTCAGATATTAGGAACTGAGGTCTCTGCCGAGCGGGTGAGGAATTGTCTTGAAGATTTGGAATTGGAAGTCCGAGGGGGGGATGGAGATGTCCTTGTGGTGACCCCTCCTTCTTTCAGAGGGGATTTAGAAAGGGAGATCGATCTCATTGAAGAAGTGGCCAGACTGGACGGATATGAGAAAATTCCTCTTACCCTTCCCAAAGGGCCTCCTTCTTCGGAAGAGAGAAGCAAGGAGTCGCTTGTTGAAAGGAAAGCGATAGACACTCTCATCTATCATGGGTACCATGAGGTGATTAATTATAGCTTTACCTCTCCTACTTCCTGGGATAGGATCGGGCTCCCTCCGGACGATCCGAGGAGACAGCACCTCCGAATCCTCAATCCGCTAACGGAAGATTTCTCAGCCACGAGAACCATGCTTATCCCGGGTCTGATGGAGACGGCACGCCACAATGTCTCCCGGAAGAATTCGAATCTTAAATTCTTTGAATTGAAAAAAGTTTTCCTTCCCCAGGCGGGAGAGAGGCTTCCGAAAGAAGTCAAATTTCTGGCCGGATTGGCCATGGGGTTTGAGAGAGATCCTCATTGGGCTTTTTCTCCGAGGCTCGTTGATTTTTATGATATCAAAGGCTGTGTGGAAGATCTTTTGGACGGCCTGCAAATCAAGGAGGCAATGTTTAGCAAAGCGGATGATATCCCTTATCTTCATCCGGGAAAGGCCTCGAAGGTCATCCTCGACCATGAGGTTTTGGGAGTTTTAGGAGAAGTCCATCCGCAGGTGCTGGGCCATTACCAAGTTCATGAAACGGTTTATCTATTTGAAATGGACTTTAGCAAGATGGTGAAATGGGCAGGGGAGGGAAGGCGGTTTCAGCCGCTGCCAAAATTCCAGGCTGTTTATAGAGACCTTTCTATCGTGGTCGACAAAGCCCTAGAAGCGGAGAGAGTCATGGGAGCGATCCGGGCCTTTCGCCAACCTTTCGTGGAAGAGGTCGCTCTTTTCGATATTTACCAAGGCCCTCCAATCCCGGAAGGGAAAAAGGGGGTTTC
>JBAQHC010000153.1:0-13755 GCA_049288095.1 Alphaproteobacteria bacterium
TGGTTCGACAAGCTCACCATGAGGGCCTAGCTTGTCCTCATCCTGAGCTTGTCGAAGGATGAGGGGCTTTGCCGGCTCGAATGTCATCGGAAGAACTGCTGTCCGCACTTGTGGGCTTTGACACGACGAGCAGGCTGTCCAACCTCGCGTTGATCGACTACGTCGCGAGTTATCTCTCGCAATTCGGCATCGCTTCGACACGCATCCACAATGAGGACAAGACCAAAGCAAACCTTTTCGCGACGATCGGCGCCGGCTTAAGCGGCGGCATCGTGCTTTCCGGCCATACCGATGTCGTGCCCGTCGATGGACAAGACTGGCAAAGCCCACCTTTCAAACTGACCGAACGCAGCGGCAAGCTCTTCGGCCGCGGCGCTTGCGATATGAAGGGCTTTCTTGCCTGCGTGCTTGCGGCTGTGCCAGACATGGCGGCTGCACCGCTCAAGCAACCCATTCACCTCGCCTTTTCGTATGATGAAGAAGTCGGCTGCATCGGCGTCGGCTCCATGATCGATCACATTGTTCGTGAACGGATCAAGCCTTCGCTGTGCATTATCGGTGAGCCGACCTCGATGCGCGTGATCAACGCGCACAAGTCGATCAGCTCGTTCCGCACGACCGTTACGGGCCATTCGGCGCATTCGAGCCGCACACAAGAAGGCGTGAGCGCCATATTCAATGCCGCGCGCTTAATTACATTTCTTGGAGAGATCGCCGAGGAAATGCGCGATCGGGGCGATCCGAGCGGGCGGTTCGACCCGCCCTATACCTCGCTTTCGGTCGGGTTGATCGAAGGCGGCAGCGCGGTGAACATCATTCCGAAAGAGTGCACTTTTGCCTGGGAATACCGCGCGCTGCCGAACAGCGATTCAAATGAGATCATCACGCGCTTTCGCCGCCATTGCGATCATGAGCTGGCACCCGAAATGAAACGCCGCGCAAGCGAAGCTGGCATTGTCACACGCGCCCGCTCCCAGGCTCCGGGGCTGTTCATGCCAGCGAATGCCCCGGAGGAAGCCATTATTCTTGGGCTCGCTGAGCGCAATGGGGCGGAAGCCGTCTCTTACGCGACCGAAGGCGGGTTATTTCAACGCGCGGAAATTCCAACCTATGTGTGCGGCCCCGGCGACATCGCACAGGCACATAAGCCGGACGAGTTCGTTCCGCGCAGTGATTTGCGCGCCTGCGAGCGCTTCTTATCGCGCGTGATCGCGCATCTTTCTTAATCAGTGACCCGCCGCGTCGGATGCAGTCGATTGCGCCTTGCGCAAATTGGCTATCTGGTCCTCAACGCGCGCATCGAAATTCTGCGCAATCCCATCGATGAGATCGGCGTAGGCTTGATCTTGATCGTTGATGCTCGATTGTTCGAGCACCGATGCGCTCGCCTCAGCCGTTCCCTCGCTCGTCCAGCTGGTGAGAATGGGTCCCTTATAGGTGAGGCGCCATCTCAGCTTGCCGACCAAGCGATATTCCGGCTGACGTGTGAGAAGGCGCGCCTTGAAGCTCGTATCTCTCGGCAGCTCTTCCTGCAGAACCGACGCATCAAGCACCGTAAGCGTCAGGTTGCCGTGAGCCATCGAAGTCGACCTCAGGCGCTTATCAACCCAAAGCCGCGCAAGGCTGTCAGGACGAACTTCATGCGCCTGCTCGACATGCGGTGCTGCGCTTGTTGGCGCGTAGTTGCTTTGAAAGCTGACCGAAGAAGCCGGGGCGATAATCGCGGTCTTGCTGGTGAACGCAAGCTTTGGCACCGGCTTGGGCGGAGGCGGCGCACTCATGCAAGCTGCGAGTGCAGCGAGGGCGGATACTGCAACAAGCTTTCCCAAGACCGACGCGATACGCACGGGTGCCCTCCACGCTAGACGGGCCTCAAGAGATCCTCGGGCCGAAATCGATAAGTGCGGCTACAGAACTCGCAGCGTACACGAACCATACCGTCTTCCAGCATGGTCTTGTAGTCCTCTTCGCTATAGCGAGAGAGGATGCGGCGCACCCGCGTTTCGGAGCAGGTGCAGCCGAACTGGATAGGCTGGGGCGGTGTCACGCGGACGCCATCTTCGTGAAACAAGCGATAAAGCAGCCGCTCTGCCGTGAGTTGCGGATCGACCAGCTCATGATCCTCCGCGGTGTACGCCAAGATCTGCGCGCGGTGCCAAGGATCATCGGCCGGGCGCTGAAACGGCTCGCCATCCTCGTCGAGAAACGGCGCGCCAGCCCTAGGCAAATGTTGGATCATCAGCCCACCGGCCCGCCAGGCACTGCGTCCGCTCGCGTCAATGACTTGCGCGACCGACAATTTGAGGAAGCTCTCAACCTGCTCGGAGCGATGCAGGTATTCGTGCGCACAATCGGCAAGGGTCGCGCCGTCGAGGGCTACAATGCCCTGATAAAGATCACGCTTAGCGCCTTGATCAAGCGTGATCGCGAGCGTGCCCTGTCCTAGCAACGAGGCGACGGTAGGATGGCGCGGCAATTGCTCGAGCTTAGCCGGATCAAAGCTGGCATAAGCCCGGATTTCCCCCTTGGTGAGATAATCAGCGACAATCATCGATACGGGGCCGTTGCCGCGCGATTGCAGGGAGAGCCGGCCATCGAACTTCATGCCGCCGCCGATCAGCGCGACCAGCACAACGGCTTCGCCAACGAGGCGCGAGACGATCGGCGGATAGGCGTGTTGGGCTAGCACCTCGTCGATTGAAGGCCCGAGACGAACAATGCGCCCGCCAATGATTGTCTCAGCTTCAATACGGAATGACTGAATGAAATCGTCGGCGCCGGATCCCTTCCGTCCGCGCCCGGAACCGCTGTCAGGGCTCATGAATTTGCTCCTGACTCATGGCCGCGATCACAAACCTAAGCACCAGCGCATGACGGCCTTCTGACCGTGCATTCGATTCTCGGCTTCATCCCAGACCAAAGATTGCGCACCGTCGATGACATCATCAGTTACTTCTTCGCCGCGATGCGCCGGCAGACAATGCAAGAACACAGCATTCTTCGCCGCGAGCTTCATCAAAGCTTCATTGACCTGGTAGCCCCTGAACGCCGCAAGCCGCACCTCGCGGTCCGTGTGATTCATCGATGCCCAGGTATCGGTCGTTACGCAGTCAACGTCCGCGACTGCCGACTTGGGATCTTCGAAGACTTCGACTTTCGCGCCGCGCTTTTGCGTCGCCGCAATGAGAGCGGCCGGCGGCTGATATGTCTTCGGGGCTGCAATGCGCAAGCGAAACGGCAGCTTTTCGGCGGCTTCGATCCAAGAGAAGCACATATTATTGCAATCGCCGACCCAAGCGACGGTCTTGCCTTCGAGCGAGCCGAAACGCTCATGGAGCGTCATGAGGTCGGCGAGGATCTGGCAAGGGTGGCCTTTATCCGTGAGGCCGTTAATCACCGGCACGCTCGCGAACTGAGCCATTTCCTCAAGCTTGGAATGGGCATCGGTGCGCACCATGATCATGTCGACATAGCGCGAGAGAACGCGCGCGGTGTCGGCGACGGTCTCCCCGCGCCCGAGCTGAAGCTCGTTCTTGTTGAGCGTCAACGCCGAGCCGCCGAGCTGACGAATGCCGACATGAAAGCTGGTGCGCGTGCGGGTCGACGGCTGCTCGAATACAAGGGCGATAATGTAGCCGCGCAACACGGGGTCCGGATCGCGCGCGCCTTTAGGCAAGCGCGCCTTGGTGCGCGCCTCTTTCATGGTGCGCGCGCTATCGATGAGCCCGCGCAAATCCGCCGAGGAGAGATCTGAAAATCCGAGAAAATGCTTGACGGTCATGATGCACGCTCACGACCGGTTGGCGGCAAAGCGCGCAGCAACTTTGCTCAAAGCGGCCATCGCTTCGTCGATTTCCGCCTCGCCGATGATCAATGGCGGCATAATGCGTACGACATTTTCGCCGGCGACGATAATCAAGACGCCCTCGCCATGCATCGCATTGACGAAATCGCCATTGGGCACTTTGAGCTTGAGGCCAAGCAGCAAGCCCTGCCCGCGAATTTCTTCGATGACCGAAGGGTACGTGTCCTTGAGCTCGGCCAAACGCTGCTTGAGCCTTAAGCCGATACGCTGCACATGCGCGAGGAAGTCCGGCTCGGTGACCATCGAGAACGCCTCGTTGGCAACCGCCATTGCCAGCGGATTGCCGCCATAGGTCGAGCCATGCGTGCCCGGCGTCATGGCTGCGGCTGCCTTCTCTGTCGCGAGACACGCGCCGACCGGAAAGCCACCACCGAGAGCTTTGGCGATTGCCATAATATCGGGCACCGCGCCCGACCATTCGTAGGCGAACAATTTGCCGGTTCGACCGAAGCCGCATTGCACTTCGTCATAAACGAGCAAGAGGCCATTTTCGTCGCAAAGCTGACGCAACGCCCGCAAGAAGCTGACATCCGCGGCTCTAATGCCGCCCTCGCCCTGCAGCGGCTCGATCAAAATGCCGGCAGTCCTATCCGAGATCGCCGCCTTGACTGCAGCAAGATCGTTGAGTGGCACTTGATCGAAGCCGTCCAGTTTCGGCTCGAAGCCTTCGAGATATTTTACGTTGCCGCCTGCGGCGATGGTTGCAAGAGTACGACCGTGGAAAGCGCCCTCGAACGTGATGATGCGATTGCGCCTGGGGTTGCCGGACGCGAAGTGATAGCGGCGCGTCATCTTGATGGCGAGCTCGCAGGCCTCCGCACCCGAATTGCAGAAGAAGACTGTGTCGGCAAAGGTGCGCTCGATCAGCCGCGCCGCGAGCTTTTCCTGGCCGGGGACGCGATAGAGGTTCGAGGTGTGCCAGACCTTTTTAGCTTGGTCAGTCAGGGCAGCGATTAAACGCGGATTAGCGTGGCCGAACGCGTTGACGGCAACGCCGGACCCGAAATCGAGAAATGTCCTGCCATCGGTCGAAGTGAGATAGGCGCCCTCGCCCCGCTCAAAAGCGAGATCGGCCCGGGCGTAGGTCGGTAAGACTGGCGAAATCACGGGAATGTCCTTGTAAAGAGCTGTTATCGGCTCGCCCTGCGGCCGGCGTCAATCATAAGCGCGTGAAGGTGGGGCGAGCCTTGGGGACGGCTCAGGGCTTCACGCGCCAGCTGCGTCGGCGCACATGCCGGGCGAGGCCCGAAGGCTCTTTGGTGAAGAAATTCGCAACAGCCAAGGCCGCCGTTAACGAAGTAGTAACCAAAGCAAGGCGATGAAACCCGCGGGGACAGATTCCCGTGATGTCGGCGAGCAAAAGAAGCAGGGACGCCGCGCATCCAAAGCAAAGGATGGCATCAAGGTGCGCCACATTTTGGGGGGCGGCACCGTCCGCCCAGGCGCCAAGAGACCAAGCGATCATCGAGCCGATCGCAACGCAAATGCTCAGCACAGAAGCCCCCGCCGTCATGGCGGTGACCTCAGCTGGCGGCTGCGTTGGTGCGCTCTCGATCATTCGGACTGGGTCCACCCCTCTCTGGGCGGGCCTTTTGGCATGCGTCGCGGCCTGCCGGCAAGGGCGACCCGTTGCGCTCCCTCTCACCCTATCCACAAGATGTATTGTTCTTTCCAGCGTATAGCGATTCCCAGTCTAGAGACTACGAGATGTTGTTGGCATAAGCTCTTACCCATTGGGCGAGCTCATTTTGGAGGCGAAGCCGATGTCGTGGACCGACGAACGCGTCGATAAGTTGAAGAAGCTCTGGTCGGAGGGACTTTCCGCCAGCCAGATCGCAAGATCCCTTGGCGAGGTAACGCGCAATGCCGTGATCGGCAAGGTGCACCGGCTGGGACTTTCGGGCCGCGCGACCACGTCGCGGATTGATCGGCCCCGCTCACTCGCCCTGCGCCGCCCGCCACGCCCGCGCCTTGTGGTGCCGGAGCCGGAGGTTGTCGAAGAAGCGAAATTGCCGAATGGCGACTTCGCCAATGTGCTGACCGTCAAGGAAGGCATGTGCAAATGGCCGATTGGCGACCCGTCATCCGACGAGTTTCATTTCTGTGGAAATCCAGTCGGTAACGGGACGCCCTACTGTGCAGCCCATGGCCGCATGGCTTATCAACCAGCTCAGAACCGACGGGATCGTAGGCGCGTCGCCGGTTAAGTTAGGCGAGTTTTTGCCTCTCCCAGGTTCACGGCCCCCCACTCGTCGCTTTCAGGACCCTAGAAGCGACGAACCCCACCGCCCCGATCTCGCGTAACTACTGAGGTCGGGGCGACCCTAAGTTGGGGCCGCAAACATTCATGCAAAGATCGATTACTGAGCGGCGGCCGTGAAGGTCTCGTCGAGCGCATATCCCGCTGAACGTACTGTGCGGATCGGATCGTGCTCGCCGTCATTGTTGAGCGCCTTGCGCAAGCGCCCAATATGCACATCGACCGTGCGCGCCTCGACATAGACGTCCGAACCCCAGATCGCATCCAACAGCTGCTCACGGCTGAACACGCGGCCCGGATGCTGAATGAGATGATCGAGCAACCGGAATTCGGTGGGGCCCAGATGCACATCGCGCTCGCCGCGGCGGACCCTGTGCGCCGCCCGATCAACATGGATATTGCCGAACTGCACGCTGTCACCGGCCAGCGCCGGACGAATACGGCGGAGCACGGCCCTTATACGCGCCAGCAGCTCATTCATTGTGAAGGGTTTGGTGATGTAGTCGTCGGCGCCGATATCGAGGCCTCTGATGCGATCCGCTTCTTCGCCGCGCGCGGTCAGCATGATGATCGGCACATTGCGCGTCTCGGCACGGTTGCGAAGCCGGCGGCAGACTTCGATGCCTGAAATCTGCGGCAACATCCAATCCAGGAGAATGAGATCCGGCTTTCCTTCCTGGACCATGAGCAGCGCCTCTTCGCCGTCGACCGCCTCGGTGACTTTGTAACCCTCGCGATCCAGGTTGTAGGCGAGGAGCGTTGAAATCGCCGATTCGTCTTCAACCACCAAAATCGTTGGCTTCATCTTTCCCGTCCATTCCGATCATCAGCTCTTGATATCGAACGTGCTCGTCAAATCGCTCTTGGGGCGCTCACCGGTCATGTAGCGGCCCTCGATTGCGTAAACTACGGTTTCGGCAATATTGGTTGCATGATCGCCAATGCGCTCGAGATTCTTCGCGACAAACAAAAGGTGCGTACACAGACCAATGGTCCGCGGGTCCTCCATCATGTAAGTCAGGAGCTCGCGGAACAGACTGTTGTACATTTCGTCGATCGCATCATCGCGCATGCGCACCGCGCGCGCCTTCGCGCTATCATGCTCCGAATAGGCATCGAGAACCTGAACGACCTGGTTGAGTGCTTGACGACCCATGCCGGCAAGGCCCTGGGTGATGCGCACAGGCTCAGACTTATTCAAAACGAGGGCGCGCTTGGCGATGTTCTTGGCGAGGTCGCCGATCCGTTCAAGATCGCTCGCGATCTTGATGGCGCCGATGACACGCCTGAGATCGTCGGCCATCGGCTGGCGAAGCGCTAAGAGCCGAACCGCCTGCGCCTCGATATCCAGCTCAAGCTCATCGACCTTTTGGTCTTGGGTGATCGTGCGCTCGGCGAGCGCGCTGTCGCGCTTGGTGATGGATTCGACCGCCGAGGACAACTGCGCCTCCGCGAGCCCACCCATCTGGGCGATCTTAGTCGACAGAGTTTCGAGTTGCTCGTCGAAGGATTTGACTATGTGCTCATTCATGTCGGCCACACGGCTCCCGAGTACCAGACTCATCACCACAATCTAGTTCAAAGCCGCCAACAAGT
The DNA here is from genome assembly GCA_049288095.1 of Alphaproteobacteria bacterium. Taxonomy (GTDB): domain Bacteria; phylum Pseudomonadota; class Alphaproteobacteria; order CAWBKL01; family CAWBKL01; genus CAWBKL01. Next base: position 7,722 of record JBAQHC010000153.1, read on the forward strand.
CCGGCTAAGCGCTTTCACGCTTTTGCCGTGCAACAAGTGCAGTGTTCGTGTGACACCTCCATGACATTTGCTCAATGCCTTGAGCAATATCGCAAAAAAGCGCGGTTTTCGCGGCGCTGGCGCTCTGCTCTCGCTGTTTTCACCGAGCGCGTGACAGGATCGAATCAGCATTCGGGCCGCCTGGGGGCCTCGGCACAAGACCAAGCGGGCGCAGGTAACCATGTTCACCAATGGCTTCCCCGCCTAGCGCCTCATCAAGGAACTGGCGAAGCCCGGGGGTTATGCCGAGATGCTCGCGCTTCACAAACAGCCGGATCTGCTGGGCATAGGGGTAGCTGCCGTTAGCGAGCGAGGCGCCTTGGGGCGTAACGCCATTGACCGCTGCGACCGACAGTCCGGCGGTGCCGTCATTTGTCGAAGACAGGTCGGCAATCACGAGAGCGTCGGGATTGGTTTGCAGCAGCGCTCGCAGGTCATCGCCGTGACGGCGGGGCTTGTAAACACTGTCGGACCTCACACCCTCTGCGAAATTCTTGAACTCATCCGGCGCCCTCATTTCGAGCGCCTTCAAGGCCGGGAACGTGCGTGCGCCTTGTGCAACCAGGAGAGGCCCCACCGACTGCGCGCCTTCGCTGCCTGCCGGAGGACCAAAGATCGAGATTGGCAACTTGGGCAGTTTTGGGTCGACCTCATTCCATGCAGACGAGGCATTGGCGACAAGCTGCTGGTCTGGGCCTGAGGGAATGTCCTTGGCGATAGCGAGAAAGACAGTGCGCGACGTAAGAGGGAGCGCGGCGGCGCCAGGCTTGCGAAGAATCGCAAGCCCAAAATAGCCGAGGGTCACTTCGATCGGCGTAACGCCTGCTGCGCGGCAAGCTTTTCGCTCATCCGGTGAGAGAGACCGTTCCGACAAGGCGAGGTCAGGATAGGCGGTGCCGACCCCCGCGCAAAACCTCTTGAGTGCGTCCTCTGACGCTTCAGCCACGGGCTCGGCGAACGGCTTGGCTTGAGCAAATCCATGGGCCAACGCCGCTCCAAGCGCGAAGGTTGGTCCAGTGGTGACGATATCGATGCGGTCAGATGCGCCGTCGGCTGCCCTTGCGGCGGTCGCCAAGACAAGCGCGAGCAATATTGCGCGCCACATGCTGAACCCCCTATCGCCCACTATCAGTATGCGCCGAACAGGCCGAACCGCAAGGCGCGCATCAAGCGCTCTGCGCGAGCCGTTGCGGGGCGGCAGCCTGTTCAGGTACCGCGACCTCCGGGGCGCCTTGTGCGACCTGTGGCAGAATAACGGTGAAGGTGCTCCCCTCGCCGAGCGCGCTCTCGATCGAAAGCGTGCCGCGATGCCGATTGACGATATGCTTCACGATCGCGAGCCCGAGCCCGGTGCCACCGGTTTGACGGGAGCGCTGCACGTCGATGCGATAGAAACGTTCGGTCAACCGCGGAATGTGCTCGCGCGCGATACCTTCGCCGAAATCGCGTACCGAAACGAACGAGGATTTGCGGGCCTCACTCTCGCCGGCATTACCCGCCGTGATGATGATGCGTCCACCGCTCGCGCCATATTTGATCGCGTTGTCGACAAGGTTTTGCACGACTTGAATGAGCTCATCTCGCGCACCGATGACATCGATGACGCCGGGCTCGATGACGGTTTCCAGCTTGACGTTGCGGGCAGCGGCCTGGGGCGCGAGACTATCGCTGACATCGCGCAAAACGCTCGGCAACGAAACGCGGCCCTCGGGGCGGATATGCTCATTAAGCTCGATGCGCGAGAGCGAGAGCAAATCCTCGATCAAGCGCCGCATGCGGCCTGCTTGATCTTGCATGATCTCCAGGAACTTTTCTCGTGCCGCAGCATCGTCGCGCGCATGGCCGCGCAACGTGTCAATGAAGCCAGAGAGTGATGATAGCGGCGTTCTGAGCTCATGGCTGGCGTTAGCCACAAAATCGGCACGCATTTGCTCTAAGCGCTTTTGTGCCGTCAGCTCATGAAGAACGATTATCGCGCCAATTCCTTCCTCGCGCTCGCCGTTCGCCTTGAGCGGGATCGGCGCGACATAGGCCTCGATATACCGTTCGACCGGCACAAGGTGTGAATATTCGACAGTCTGTGGTGGGTTGCCCCTGAGCACCAATTCGACCGCCTCCAAAACGCCGGGCGCGCGGAGAACCGCAGAAATGTGCCGGCGCGGCGCCACACCAACCACAAGGCCGTTGGCAGCTGAATTGGAGAAAATGATGCGGCCTTCAGTATCGAGAAGGAGCAACGGATCCGGCAATCTCTCGATCAGGGCCTCGGCCGCCGCAAGCGACAGACCGGCATCTGTGGATTTCGTGAGCTCGCCGGTTCTCGACGACATTGCGCGCGCCGCAAGCGCGTTGCGGATGTAAAGAGCACCCGCTACGAAGATGAAGATCGATGCCGCGTTTTGGATCTCGAGCCAGCCCAGGCCTAGGGCGCCTATCAGTGCAATAGCAAGAAGACCGATCGACCAATAACCGTCGATAACGCGCATTCGCTGCGCGAGACCCTGCAACTCAACAATACGCCGCTCGTTCAACCGAACCCCCTGGGCTTCGGCCACTTGTCTTTAGTAAGACCTTGACCCTTCAAAGATCAAGGACTTCCAGCATCGGACGATTCCGTGACGGTTGTTTGACTCGTGGAGCTGATCAAGCCTTCCGGATACGGAATATTTGGCCGTTCACGGAAGTTTCGATGCCGAGAAGCGCGTGCCCTTCGCGCCTGCAAAAGACCGGAAGATCGATTTTCGCCAAAGGATCATCAGCGTGCAGCGCAATTACGGTGCCTAGCGATGCTGCGTTAAGCGCGCGGCGCGCGAGGAAGACCGGCAAAGGGCATTTGAGGCCCAAGGCATCGATAATCTCCTCGTCAGCCTGCTCGGTCGCCGCCACGGTTAGCCAATGGAGAGTTTTGGCTTGGGACGGTCGGCGGCTTCGAGCGCTCGTATAACGCCCTCCGCAATGGCGGCAAAAGCCTTGGCATGCGGATCATCGCCACCGCGGCCGGCGACCGGCTCGCCTTCGTCGGACTTGGCACGGATTTCCGCATGAAGCGGCACTTCGCCCAGGAACGGCACGCCGCGCGTCAGCGCCTCATCGCGTGCACCGCCATGGCCGAAAATGTCGGAGCGTTCACCGCAGTGCGGGCACACGAAGTAACTCATGTTCTCGACAATGCCGAGGATCGGCACGCGCACCTTCTCAAACATCGCAGCCGCTTTGCGCGCATCGATAAGCGCGATGTCTTGCGGCGTCGAAACGATGACAGCGCCCGACACTGGCGTTTGCTGCGCAAGCGTGAGTGCGGCATCTCCCGTGCCGGGCGGCATGTCAATGACGAGCACATCAAGCTCGCCCCACTCGACGTCACGCATCATCTGGATGAGCGCCGACTGCACCATCGGCCCGCGCCAAATCATCGGCGTTTCCTCGGCGACAAGAAAACCCATCGACATGAGCTTGAGCCCGTGCGCTTCAAGCGGGATCAGCATCTTTTTGCTGTCGGAACTGGTCTTGGGCTTGTCCTTAACGCCTGAGAGCTTGGGCACCGAGGGACCGTAGATGTCGGCATCGAGGAGGCCAACTTTGAGGCCCTTGACGCGGAGCGCAACGGCGAGATTGATCGCAACGGTCGACTTGCCGACGCCGCCTTTGCCCGAGGCGACCGCGACGATCTTCCGTACACGTTCGATTCCGATGAGCTTGTTATCAGTTGGCGCTGCGTGCGCATGCTGATGGCCGTGATCGTGATCATGGCCAGCGCCGCGGCCGCGCTGGGGCATCGGCTGCGGCGGCCGCGTTTGCGTTTGAGATGCGCCCGCGCGTTTGTGCGCCGTCAATGTTGCGTGCACGCCCTTGACGCCGGCGATCGCTTTGACCGCTCTTTCGGCGGCGGCGCGCACGGGCTCAAACTCTTTGGCGCGGGCGGGATCGATCTCGATGGCGAAATAGACTTCGCCGTCCATCACCGCGATGCCTGGCACATGCCCGCCGGAAATCAGATTACCTCCGCCCGGCACCGCAATGGCGCCGAGCGCGCGCTTGATTTCGTCTTCGCTTGCTTCGGCCATTATTCGGCAGCCTTGGCGTTCCAGCGCGCGGCAGCGGTATCATCGGCGGTTTTGGCTTCCACCCATTTATCACCGCTCTCGCGGTGCTCTTTCTTCCAGAACGGCGCGCGGGTCTTCACCTGATCCATGAGATAGCTCGCCGCTTCGAAGGCGGTTTGACGATGTGCTGCAGCCACGCCGACGAAAACAATACCTTCGCCAAGCTCCATTCGTCCGTAGCGATGGACGATCCGCGTGTCGATCAGCGGCCAGCGCGACAGCGCCTCAGCCTCGATCTCGGCAATCACGCGTTCGGTCATGCCGGGATAATGCTCGAGCGTCAGCGCTTTGAGGCCGTCATCGCCGCGGACGCGCCCGATAAACGTCGCAACCGCGCCGACACCTTCGTGGCCCACGCCGAGCGCATCTGTCTCAGCGCCGGTGTTAAAGGGCTCACCTTGCACGCGAATGCTCATCAGCCACCCGTCATCGGCGGAAACAGCGCGATCTCGCGTGCGCCGCCGAGCAACGCGCTGATGGGCTTAAGCTCTTGATCGATCGCCATGCGCAGCGACGGCATTTCAAGCAAATCTGCAAGTGCGGGATGACGTTCCTTCAGCCAGGTGAGCAAGTCACGCCCGGTACGTACATGGGCAGGCAGGCTCACCTCTTCTTCCGCAACACCAGCACGCTCACGCAAATTCGCGAAATAGAGAAGGCGCGCCATGGCTCAGCCTCCCGTCACCGACATATGGCGCGACACCGAAGGCGACGCGAGGCGCGAGGCGTCGAAATCATGGCCCTTGGGTTTGCGAGTGATCGCCTCGTCGATCGCCGCATCCAAGAGATGATCGTCCTCGCTGGCGCGTAAGGCGCTGCGCAAATCAGCTTGATCCTCTTGCCCCAAGCACATGAACATCTGTCCTGTGCAGGTGACCCGAACGCGGTTGCAGCTTTCGCAAAAATTGTGGCTGAGCGGCGTAATGTAGCCGAGCCGGCCGCCGGTTTCCTCGATGCGTTTGTAGCGCGCAGGCCCGCCGGTGCGGTCAGGCAAATCCGTCAAAGTCCAGCGCTGCTTCAAGCGCTCATGCACTGTGCGAAGCGACAGGTAATTCTCGTTGCGATGCTCGACCTCGCCCATCGGCATGGTCTCGATGAGCGTCAGATCCATATCGCGGCCATGCGCGAACAGGATCAGATCTTCGATCTCATCCTCGTTTATCCCTTTAAGTGCGACGGTGTTGAGCTTGACCTTAAGTCCCGCCTCTTGCGCCGCGTCGATGCCATCAATCACTTGCGCAAAGCTGCCGCGCCGAGTGATCGCTCGGAAGCGATCCTCGTGCAAACTATCGAGCGAGACATTGATGCGCTCAACACCCGCGGCCTTGAGGGGTGCAGCGAAGCGGCGAAGCTGGGTGCCATTGGTCGTGAGCGTGAGCTCCTCGAGGCCTTGGCCGACATGGGCGCCGAGCGTCTCGACCAGGCTCATAAGGTTGCGCCGAACTAGCGGCTCGCCGCCCGTGAGGCGGATCTTCTTCACGCCCTTGCGGATGAAGGCCTCGGCAAGGCGCCTGAGCTCCTCAAGCGAAAGGACCTCCCGCTTGGGCAGGAACTCCATTTCCTCGGCCATGCAATAGGTGCAGCGCAGGTCGCAGCGGTCAGTGACCGAAAGGCGGAGATAAGTCACGCTCCGCCCGAAGGGGTCCGTCATGCTGGTGCTGCTCATCTTCACTGCCATCGCGGACACTCTTTCATTGGCACTTCAATCCCGCAAGCCGCTCGCCAGGTGATCGCCACTACATCTTGTGGCAAGGCCACCGCCGTTCCTGTCCTGGGTGCATGCATGCCCTGCGTTACGGGCCCAGAGATAGCGCGCAAATCGCCCCACACAAGCCGGCGTCCCGGTGACGAGGTAGCGCGGGCGCCGGACCAATTGTATGAGGGGCCATGCC
>JBAQHC010000154.1:0-6671 GCA_049288095.1 Alphaproteobacteria bacterium
GGATGAAGCGCGCCTCTCCGGCATCGTCAGCCAACGGATAATTGACGATCTCGACAAGGGTGGTCATGGGACCGAATTCCTCGCGCGACAAAAACGTGCTGCCGCACGGCGTTTGGAGCATGCGCAAATGATGGCGGCGGGCCCGGTCGCGCTCACTTTCGGGATAGAAGTCGAGAAGATTCTTGCCCGTCATGTCGACGCGGCCGCGATTGATCACCGCGGTGCCAACGAGGCGCACCAGAATGTGGTCGGGGCCCTGAAGCTCAAGGAGCCCAAGATAGGGCAGGAGAGTGCGCACCGCACTCGGCGCAAAGGCGCGGCGCGACGGCACGAGCGTGCCCGTCCGCTGCTGCAGCGCGTGGAACGCTTGCGCAAACAGGCCGGCCTCGGCCGTGACGAAGGTTTGAGGCTCGCTTCTCGCAGTCTCGGCAAACATAAATCAAACTTAGTTCGCGGTGCTAAATGCACCGTTAAGACAATGAGACTTTCTCAATTAATCATTAAGCAGAGCGAGGCCGATTGATGTTTTTTTCGGCTTTGTCGCTCGCTTGGCGCGAAATTCGGCACAATCCGTTGCGCTCTGGCCTTACAACGCTCGGCATCATTATCGGCGTTGCAGCCGTGATCATTCTCGTCACGCTCGGCAACGGCGCTTCGGCGAGCATTACCAATCAGATCAAGGGCCTCGGCACGAACCTCCTCGTCATCTTTCCCGGGGCCCAACAGCGCCCCGGACCCCCGATGCCATCAACGCCGTTCAAGATGGAAGACGTCGATGCGATCGTACGCGGCATACGCGGCGTCGCGGCGGTTTCCGCAATCACCACGCGCAGCATGAGCGTCGTCTACGAGAACCGGAACCACATCACCCAGGTTCAAGGCTCGGATGATGCGTTCTTTACGACACGCAATTTCGCACTCGAAGCCGGGCGCGACTTCACGCCCGCCGAGGAGCGCTCCGGACTCGCGGTTTGCGTGATCGGAAAGACCGTGCGCGATGAGCTGTTTGGCAGCCAAACGCCCTTGGGCGCGACTATCCGGCTCGACAAAGTCGCTTGCCGCGTGATCGGTCTTCTCGAATCCAAGGGCGGATCGAGCTTCGGCGGCGATCAAGACGATGTCGTCGTTGCGCCGATCCGCATGGTTCAGCGCCGCGTCACCGGCAATCGCGATGTGTCGATGATTTATGTCTCGACTGCCGAGGGCGAGAACACCGACCATGTGCGGGATAACATCCAGCGCTTGATGCGCGACAGGCGCGGCATCCACGAAGGCCAGGACGACGACTTCATCGTGCGTGATTTGAAGGAAGTCACCAATGTCATCGGCAATGTGATCGGGCTTCTGACGACGTTTCTCACCATGATCGCCGCGGTGAGTCTTGTGGTCGGCGGCATCGGCATCATGAACATCATGCTCGTGTCGGTGACGGAGCGGACGCGCGAGATCGGCATCCGCCTCGCGATCGGCGCGCTCGAGCGCGATGTGCTGGTGCAGTTTTTGATCGAAGCCGTCGCGCTTTCGGTGTTGGGCGGTGCTGTCGGCGTCTTATTGGGCCTCGGCATATCCGGGCTGATTTGCCTCTTCCTCAAGCTGCCGTTCGCCGTCGATTGGGGGATCGTCACGATTGCGCTCGCAATTTCGGCGACGATCGGCGTGTTGTTCGGCTTCTTCCCGGCCCGCCGCGCCGCCCGCCTCGATCCCATCGAAGCGCTCAGATATGAATGATTACCGCTAAGGGATGAGCTTGTAGCCGCCGGTATCGGTGATGAGGATCTCGGCGCAGGACGGATCGCGCTCGATCTTCTGGCGCAGGCGGTAAATGTGCGTCTCGAGCGTGTGCGTGGTGACGCCGGCATTATAGCCCCACACCTCATGCAGCAAGACATCGCGCGAGACGACTTTCTGCCCGGCCCGAAACAGATATTTGAGGATTGCCGTTTCCTTCTCGGTCAGGCGAATCTTCTTGTCCTTCTCGTCGATCAAGATCTTGGCGGCCGGTTTGAACGTGTACGGACCAATCTTGAAAACCGCATCCTCGCTTTGCTCGTGGCTCCTCAGCTGCGCTCTGATGCGCGCGAGCAAAACGCCGAACTTGAACGGCTTGGTGACGTAATCGTTCGCGCCCGATTCAAGCCCGAGGATCGTATCCGCCTCGGAATCCGCGCCCGTGAGCATAATGATCGGCGCTTTGACGCCGGCCTTGCGCATCATGCGGCAGACTTCGCGGCCATCGACATCGGGCAAGCCGACATCGAGCAAAATGAGATCGGCGTGCTCTTCCTTGGCCGCCTCCAAGCCCTTGGCGCCGGTTGCCGCCTCCTCGGTCTTGAACTCCTCATAGACCGACAGCTGCTCGGCCAGCGCCTCGCGCAGGGCCTGATCGTCATCGACGAGGAGAATATTCTTGGCGGTGCTCATTGCGCGGGTTCCTGCCGGCCGGGCGTGAGTTTGAACATCCACGGGAGTCCCCTAAATTGCGAAGTGCCCCCAAGTGGATAGGGTGTTTTGGGACGGGCTGTCCTATCAATGCTGCGTGATCTTGCCGTGAGCTTGACATAGCATTGCGGCGAAATTCAGCAATGGGGCCCGCGCCTTAAGGAGTTTCGAGTGAGTGAGGGCCTCGCCGGCTTGCCGAATGAAACACGCGCCATTCGCGCGGCGGAAGAGCTTGCGTGTGCCCGGCCGGTCGCCGTGGGTGATGCGAGCGGCGCTTACCTCGTGCTCGCAACCGAGCATTTGAACAGCGCACGGCTCTCAGCACTGCATGCAGCTGGGCCCTTGACGCTCCTTTTAAGCCGCCAACGCGCGGCGCATCTGCGCTTGCGGCTTTATACGCCAGACGCAGCAGGCCTTCTGGTTGAGCCGGGCTGGGATGCTGCATTTATCGCGGGCCTTGCCGACCCATCGCGCGATCTCGATCAGCCACTGCACGGGCCGCTCGCCGCGAGCCGCGAGCCCTTGGCGCCTGCGCTTCTTGCTGCCCTGCGCCTAGCGCGCATTGCCGGCACATTGCCTTCGGCGGTCGGCGCCAAGCTCTCGGGCGCACCGAGCGCGTTCGCCGAACGTGAGGGATTTCTCCTCATCGAAGCCGGGCACGTGCCCGAGCTTTCCGCCTTCGACGATCCGGGCCCGCTCGAAGCACAGCTTGTGACCCAAGCGCGTCTGCCGGTTGAAGGCGCCGCGAACGCCCAACTCATTGCGTTTCGCGCGCGCCCGAAGGGCCTTTGGGGCGAGGCGGAAGAGACCGAGCCGCATTATGCACTGATGATCGGAACGCCCGACCCCGCCAGCGCGCCACTTGTGCGCCTGCATTCGGAATGCTTCACCGGCGATCTCTTGGGCTCGCTCAAATGCGATTGCGGCGACCAATTGCGCGGCGCGATCGCACGCATCGCCGAGGAGGGTGCGGGCGTATTGCTCTACCTCAGGCAGGAAGGGCGCGGCATAGGGCTCTTGAACAAGCTGCGCGCCTATCACCTGCAAGACCAGGGCGTTGACACGGTCGAGGCCAATGAGCGGCTTGGCTTTGCCGAGGATGAACGTTCATTCCGCCCGGCGATCCGCATGCTTGAAGCGCTCGATTTCAAGCGCGTGCGCCTCCTCACCAACAATCCGCGCAAGGTGGAGGCGCTGAAGGCGGGCGGCATCGAAGTCGCCGAGCGCGTCGGCCACAGTTTTCCGGCCAATCCGCACAATGCGCATTATCTTGCAACCAAGCGCACAAAGAGCGGCCATTTTTTATGACGGCCGCAACCTAGGGGACTTGAGCCAATGAACGAGCACCGCGTGACGAAGCTTGAGCAGCTGGAGGCGCTCTATGGCGCGCCTTCACGCGGCGCCGTTGCCAAGGAGATCGACCGGATTAATCAAGGCTATCGCAAGCTCATTGAAGCCTCGCCATTCATCGCGCTCGCGACGAGCGGGCCGGAAGGGCTCGATTGTTCGCCCAAGGGCGATGCGCCAGGTTTCGTCGCGATTCTCGATGATCGAACGCTCGCCATTCCCGATCGGCCGGGCAACAATCGCATCGATGGCTTGCGCAATGTGCTGCGCGATCCGCGGGTTGCCTTGCTCTTCCTCATCCCGGGCGCCGGGGAGACGTTGCGGGTCAACGGGCGCGGTGAAATCTCGATCGAGCCGGGCTTGTTGGAGCGCTTCGCCGTCAACGGCAAACTGCCGCCCAGCGTTCTCATCGTGCATATCGAGAGCATCTACTTTCATTGCGCCAAGGCCATCATGCGCTCGAAGCTATGGGATGAGTCCTCAAAGATCGACCCGAGGAGCCTGCCTTCCGCCGGCACACTGCGCGCGGAGCTCTTGAGCGAAGACATGGATATCGAGGCTTACGACCGCGAGCAGCCTGCGCGGCTCAAGGCCAGCCTTTACTGAGCACTCACGGAAACCGCGATGACCCAACCGCATTCCGGCCTTCACGCGCCCGAGATCAAGGGGCCGAAGATTCTTGCCGGCAGCGCAAGCCCGAAGCTCGCTGCGGCGATCGCCAAGGAGCTCGGCCTGCCGCTCGCGGCCTCGGAGGTGCTGATCTTCAGTGAGGGCAACACTTTCGTGCGCGTGCGCGAAAATGTGCGCGGGCACGATGTTTTCGTCATTCAAGGCATCGCGAACCCGGTCAACGACAATTTCGTCGAGCTTCTGTTCTGGATCGACGCGCTCAAGCGCGCTTCGGCCGCCGAGGTCACCGCGGTCATTCCTTTTTTCAGCTACGCCAAGGGCGACAAGAAGGACGAGCCGCGCGTTTCGATCCGGGCGCGGGTGTGCGCCGACGCGCTTGAGGCGGCGGGCGTTGATCGCGTGCTGACCATGGACCTGCACAGCGCGCAAATTCAGGGCTTTTTCCGGCGCCCCGTCGATCACCTCTACGCACTGCCGGTGATCTGCGATTATGTCCGTGAACGGAAGATCCCCGATCTTACTGTCGCTTCCGCCGATGTGGGCTTCGGCAAGCAGGCGGCCAAATACGCCGACGCCTTGGGGGCGCCAGTCATCATCGGCAATAAGGAGCGCACCGACCACAGCGAAAATGCACGGGTTTGGAGCGTGATCGGCGATCCCAAAGGCCGGAACATCCTCATCGTCGATGACATCGTCTTCACCGGCGGAAGCATCGTTTCGCTGGCTGCGGCGCTCAAAGAGGCCGGCGCGCGCGACATCTATGCTGCGATCACGCATGGCGTCTTGACCAAGGGCTCTGCGGCAAAGCTTGCGCAGAGCCCGATCAAGGAGCTGATCGTCACCGATTCGGTCGAGCGGCCCTTCGAGGCGCCGCCCGCAAATCTTTGCGTGATCTCCGTTGCGCCACTCTTTGCCCAGGCCATTCGCTCGATCTATGAGCGAACTTCCATCAGCCGCCTGTTTCCGTCGTGAGGCGCAAGTGCCGGCCCCTGCAGATCCATAAGACATGTCAAAATTCGTGGTCACAGCGGACGGCTGGATTAGTTGGACTGGCGGGCGCGCACGTTGTGCGCTTGGGCGATCCGGCGTGAGACCGGAGGCCGAAAAGCGCGAGGGCGACGGCGCGACCCCGACTGGAAGTTTCGCCTTAAGATCAGTGCTTTATCGCACGGATCGTGGCGAGTCACCACAAACCATACTGCCGATACACACGCTCACGCCGGACGACGCTTGGTGCGAAGATCCCGCCGATCCGGACTACAACAAGCTTGTGCCCCACCCGCATCCCGGCGCAATCGACCGATTGTGGCGCGCGGATCATCTCTATGACGTCATCGTCGTGATCGGCCATAATGATGACCCTGTGCGCGCTGGGATGGGCAGCGCGATCTTTCTCCATTTGGCGCGCGAGGATTATTCGCCGACGGCTGGTTGCGTTGCGGTCTCGCGCGGCGATATGGACCGGATTTTGAAGGCCGCCACACGGGACAGCCGCATCCTCATTCGAATGTAAGCAATTAGTGGCGCGTGCCGAAGATCGCTGAGCCAACGCGTACATGAGTAGAGCCCGCGGCAATGGCGAGCTTGAAATCCGCCGACATGCCCATGCTCAGAACGGAGAGGTTATACTTCGTGGCGAGTCGTGCCAATTCAGCGAAATAGGATGCCGGGCTGCGGTCCTGCGGCGGAATGCACATAAGGCCCTCGACATTGAGCTTGAGCTCGCGGGCGAGCGCAAGAAGTGCGCCTAGCGCTGCAGGGGCGACACCCGATTTCTGTGCCTCGGCGCCGAGGTTGACCTCAATGAGAAAGCGAGGGCTCCGGCCCTCTTTTTCGATTGCTGCGGCAAGCGCATGGGCAAGCTTGGGGCGATCGAGTGTCTCGATCACATCGAAAAGACGCACGGCGTCCCTCGCCTTGTTGGTCTGCAGCGGACCGATGAGATGAAGCTCCGTAGACGGATAAGCCGCCTTGAGCGCCGGCCATTTGCCTTGCGCTTCCTGGACGCGGTTTTCGCCAAAGACGCGCTGGCCAGCGGCGAGCACGGGCCGAATCGCTTCCGCGCCGAAGGTCTTCGAAACGGCGACCAGCGTAACCGAGCCTGGCGCTCGGCCCGCCGCCTTCTCGGCCGCGCGGATCTCAGACAACACAGTCTGATATCGTGCGGCGATGGCGGCGAGGTCCGGTGATTCAGTCATGCGGTCGGTCAGAAGCGAAATCGGTGTTGCAGAGTCGACAGCGAAGCTAGCAAAGCT
>JBAQHC010000155.1:0-1918 GCA_049288095.1 Alphaproteobacteria bacterium
AGCCACGAGTGTCTCATCATCAACGGTTGACGGCTGAGGGATCCGACGGCCACGCGAAGGCATTCGCCTACTTCAAGGGCGTGACCTGCAACGAACGCGGACCGATGGGGTCAAGAGTTGGCGCGCCGGTAACGGGAGCTATGCGCGGAAGTTGGTGACGGCATGAAGGGATGAAGGCGGCGTATCGTGGGGGTGTTCGACGCCTCCACTTCTCCAGCAAAGGAGTGATACGCCATGATCGACAGTAACGTCATCAAGCTCGCTCAGCCAGGGACCTTCACCGATTCGCTCACCGAGATCTTGCGTAGCGGGGCGCGTGCACTGCTGACGCAGGCCGTCGAAGCGGAGGTCGCCGAGTTCCTTGGCCGCCATGCCAGCCTCACGACCGAGACCGGCCATCAGCGCGTCGTCCGCCACGGGCATCTGCCCGAGCGCGAGATCATGACCGGCATCGGCCAGGTCGCCGTCCGCCAGCCGCGCGTGCGCGATCGCGAAGCTGCCGAGGGCGAGCGCATCCGGTTCTCGCCGACCATCCTGCCGCCTTACGCGCGGCGCACCAAGAGCCTCGAGGTCTTGATCCCGATCCTTTATCTCAAGGGCATCTCGACCGGCGATTTCGAGGACGCGCTAGCAGCCCTCGTCGGCAAAGATGCTCCTGGCCTTTCGGCATCGACCATTGCACGGCTGAAGGACGTATGGACCGACGAGCACAACCGCTGGCAGACGCGCGATCTATCCGCCAAGCGCTACGTATATTTCTGGGCTGACGGCATCCACCTGGAAGCGCGGTTGGAGGAACAAGCCCAGTGCATCTTGGTCATCATCGGCGCAACACCAGAAGGCAAGAAGGAACTCGTTGGCTTCACCGACGGCATGCGGGAGAGCGCAGAATCCTGGCGCGAGCTGCTACTCGATCTGAGGCGCCGCGGATTATCGACCGCGCCTGAACTCGCGGTCGCCGATGGTGCGCTCGGCTTTTGGAAGGCGCTTGGCGAAGTCTGGCCGACAACGCGCGAGCAGCGGTGCTGGGTGCACAAGAGCGCGAACGTCTTGAACAAGCTGCCGAAGAGCCTGCATGCGAAGGCCAAGCGCGCCCTGCAGGAGATTTGGATGGCCGAAACCAAGACCGACGCCGTCACCGCATTCGACGCCTTCGCCGAGACCTACGGCGTGAAGTACGAGAAGGCCGTCGAGTGCCTGACCAAGGATCGAGATGCGCTACTCGCATTCTACGACTTCCCCGCCGAGCACTGGAAGCACTTGCGAACGACGAACCCCATTGAAAGCACCTTCGCGATGGTGCGGCACCGCACGATCCGCTCGAAGGGCTGCCTCTCGAACAAGACCGCGCTCGCCATGGTCTTCAAGCTCGTCGATGGCGCGCAGAAGAGTTGGCGACGCCTCGACGGCCACAATCAGTTGCCAAAGGTAATCCAAGGTGTGAAATTCACCGACGGTATCGAGGTCATTGGCAACATCGCCGAGCCTCAAGCCCAAGCCGCCGCCTGATCTATCAGGCCGTCACCAAAATTCGGCAATAGCTCCCGGTGATGACGAGAATGGGTTTTTTCTTGACCTTCTGCGCTTCCTCCAATTCATGCGTAAGCTCGGGAAGTAGCCAATTCTTTTGCGGCTCGATCGGCTCCAGCGTGTTTGTGAGGAATATCTGGAGTCGTTCGCCATCCTTCAGCTTATGGCCCCGATCTGCCAGATACTGAGACAGCTTCAGGTGAGCAATCGTGTAAGGCGCTATGAGATACTCGAACCCATAGATGTTCTTCAGGATGTGATCGCGCACAATGAGATCGGCCTTGCCGGAATCCGAGCCACCAATGGTCTCGAAGATGCGCTCGAACACTTCCACCAGGAAGGTGCCGGTCCCAACGGCAAAGTCGAGCACAGTAACGCGCTTGTGGTC
>JBAQHC010000156.1:0-2016 GCA_049288095.1 Alphaproteobacteria bacterium
CCACGGTTCCCCGGATCATGACACGCCCCGCGTAACGCTCCCCTTCTTCCACAGTGATCGCCGGTGACAGCAGGTATCCCGCACCCTTGACGGTCCAGACGCACTTCGCCGAGGCCAAACCCTGCCAGTGTTGCTCCGTACTCCGAGCAACACTACACGTCCCCACGCTGCTTACCGCCACCCAGCCACCTAGACTCGTCTCGAAGCTGCTCTGGTTGGGGTCCAAGAGCGCGTTGGTCGCGGCCGGACTGACCCGCACGGCTTCGCGGAGGGCGACCTTGGGGGGGCTAAACCTCCAAGTTCGCCACTTACCCACCGAAACATCAACGCTTCGGACGTAGATTTTCTCGCCCGCGCCGTCGTCAAACGCCCCGATGATCTCGGCCTGATAATTCCCGACCACACGAACCAGCGAGGCCCAATGAATAAGGTCGGGGCTGACGCGGATGGTGATCTGCTGCCCGCTGCCCGAACCGTCCCAGTTCCCGGCGTAGAACAACCCATCATGACTGTAGACGTTCATGACGTATTCACGGGCTTGGCGCTGGTCCAAGTCGCTCAAGAGCATCTGGTGGGTCAGCGATAGCACGTCGAACCACTGGACTTGTCCGGCGCCATCCTCCGCACAGAGGATTCGGGTCGGGTGGCCGTAGTCCAGGAACGCAAGGGCATTGAGGTCTTTGCCTGACATCAGCGACAGACTCGCGAGTACGGCCCACGTAACTCCGTCATCGTCGCTGTAGAGCATCTTGGCGTTGGTGTTGTCTCCCCTCATGGCGACCCAGCGTCCCGTCGCCACTTGCTGGCCTACGGCGTGGAAGTGGCGATTTTGGCCCGCGTCCTCCCCGGTGGCGGTATAGACCGTGGCCCAGGTCGCCCCGTCGTCCGTGCTCCTGTAGATCTTCGTGCCGAGAGTCCCATACTCGGCGAGGACGATGGTTCCGTTCGCCGCTTGATGAAAGTCGCCGAAGTCAACCCAAGCGCCGGTCGTGAGCGTCAGCACGGGCGTCAACGTCGTGCCTTGATTGGTGCTTCGGTACACCGTGGAGGCGGGAGAGCCGTTGACGTCCGTGCAGACCAAGATCGTGCCGCTGGACAAACCGCATATCTTGCTGATGTAGAGAATCGCGTCATTGGTCCGCGTGATGGTCGTGCTGCCGGACGCCTGCGCGTAGATTCGATGGGCATCTTCCGTGACGTAGAACAGATACCCTCCGGCGATGCAGTGCGGGGTGAGGTTCGCTCCCGACACGCCTTGGCCCAGAACGACCGTGGCATCGGTTCGACCGACCATCAGGGTCTTGGCCAGGTCCGGTTCGTCAGAGAGCAACGTGCCCCCGGAACTGTCGTAAGCGGTAGAGGGCCTCGAAAAGACCGGATTAGCCAAGGGCATCGCGCCGCCTGCCCCCAGACACAGCAGGCCGCCCACGTCCGAATAGGTGGCCAGGGAACCGTGAGCGTGTTGCGCGTCGGCGTCGCTGAACGAGCCGCCCACCAAGGTGGGCAGTCCGGTAATCGAGTAGGTTCCTGTGGGGCTTACGGAGAGCGTGAAGCCGATACCCTGGGGGAGGACCGACTGATAATTGCTGTTGGCGTCGCTGATGAGAATTCGTGCGGTTCCACCGGCCGCCGTGCCGAGTTTAGCGGCCAGGCCGTCGGTCAAGGCTTGCGTCCCCGCTTTCGATGCCAAGCCATCGGTCAGGGCCTGAGTGCCCGCCTTGCCTGCAAGGCCATCGGTTAGAGACTGTGTGCCCGCCAGACCGGAATGCCCATGCAGCAAATCCGCGTTGCTATTGCCGTCGATGAGCGTGGTCAGGGCGTTGGCATCGGCCAGGTCCCCGCGGGGGACGGTCCCGAGCAGGTCGGTGTAGTATCGCGGGATATTGGCGACCTGCGCCAAGGCGGGCAGGGGCAGAGCCCAAAAGGCCAGGAAGATCAGAATGGCAAAAATTCGTTTCATGAGTTTTCCCTCACCACTCGGTACGTCAGACTCGCGATACTCGTGAAGATCCTCAA
>JBAQHC010000157.1:0-1542 GCA_049288095.1 Alphaproteobacteria bacterium
GTAGAGACCGACAGTTTGCGGCTAAAGTTCATTGCTTTAATGCCGGTTACGAGAAGGTAAGGAACTTGGACTATGATGTTATAGGAAACCTCGATGCAGATATTTCTTTCGAGAAAGATTATTTTAAGTTCCTCCTGGCAAAGTTTGAAGAAGACCCGAAACTCGGTGTTGCAGGCACGCCGTTTGTTGAAGACGGAAATCATTACGATTACAGGTTTACAAATATTGAGCACGTTTCAGGAGCCTGCCAGTTGTTCAGGCGAGAATGTTTCGAACAAATAGGAGGGTATGTACCGATTAAAGGCGGTGGAATCGATTGGGTAGCGGTGAGCACGGCCAGAATGAAAGGATGGAAAACAAGGACTTTTACAGAAAAAGTATGCGTCCATCATAGAAAAATGGGGACGGGGAACAGCAACGCCATGATGGCCTGGTTCAGACTGGGTCAAAAAGACTACTTCTTAGGCAATCATCCTCTATGGGAAGTCTTCAGGACCCTCTATCAGATGACTAAAAAACCTTTTGTCATTGGTGGATCGTTTCTATTGTTCGGATTTGCATGGGCAGTTCTCAAAGGTGTGGAGAGACCTATTCCCAAAGAACTCATAAATTTTATTCGTAATGAACAGAAGAGCAGACTAAAAAAGGTATTTTTAAGTGGTCTAAAATTGAAGTTGTAACCTGAAACCTGAAACCTGTAACCATATTACCCTCGCCTTTTTCATTTATCCCCGATCCTTGGTCCTTGAACCTTGTTCCTTGTGCCTAGAACTTGATAACTCGTAACTTGTAACAGTATCTATCCCATTATTCCGTTTATTTCATGGTGATCCAGATGGTAACAGCAATGGAAATGAAACCAATCCTCGAAAGAAGCATCAAAAAAGTGGAGAAATGGGTTGAGCGTCATAATTATAAAGGGTACGAACCATTTGATGGTCTTTCCTCTTTTGTCAGACCATTGACATTTCACAAAACTTTTGCGGAAAGGATCCTACAGCAAATTGTCCGGCAAAGCCCGGTCAATCTTCGACCCTTGCTTGGGGTACAGCCTCAAGAGTCTACAAAAGGAAGAGGATATATGGCCTGGGGATATCTCACAATGGTGAAGATCACAGGCGAACAGGAATATAAAGAGAAAGCGATCAATTGCCTGGATTGGTTGATTAAAAATAAATCGCCTAAATATGAAAATTATAGCTGGGGGAATCATTTTGATTTTACCGGTCGAGGTGGAACCTATTTAAAACACCAGCCGATTATTGTTTGGACTGCCCTTATAGGGCAAGCGTTCTTGGAAGGCTATGAGGTTTTGAATGAAAAAAGATACCTTGATGTTGTAAAAAGCATCTGTACCTGGATAATGGAATTGCCAAGAGAAGAAACTGAATTAGGAACCTGTATAAGCTACTTTGCGGACAGACAAAGTTCAGTGCACAACTCGAATATGCTGGGAGCCGCCATTCTTGCGAGAGCCGGAAAAATTCTTTCTGACAGCAAATATATTGACGTTGCGAGCCAGGCCATGAAATACAGCTGTTC
>JBAQHC010000158.1:0-7970 GCA_049288095.1 Alphaproteobacteria bacterium
AGCCGCCCTCTCCCACAAGGGGAGAGGGGATTCACGAGTGCGCACAAATGAAGATCACCAAGATCGAAGACATGCATGCCGATGGCGGCTGGCGCGTCTTCTCGTTCCTCAAGATGACAACCGACGAACGGCTTATCGGCTGGTCGGAATACAACGAGACGAGTTGGAACCCCGGCCTAACCGGTATCATCCGCGCGCTCGCGCAAACGCTGATCGGCAAAGACCCGCGCGCCTTTGCCAAGCTGAGCGGTGAGCTCCGCGCACAAACGCGGATGAATGCAGGCGGCCTTGCCGATCAGGCCATCGGCGCGCTCGAAAATGCGTGCATCGACATCGCAGCAAAAGCCGCGAATATTCCGGCCTATTCGCTGTTCGGCGGGCCTTATCGCGACAAACTAAAGCTCTACTGGTCGCACTGCGGCACTTTCCGTGCCGCCAATTCGGAGTTCTTCGAGAAAGTGCTGAAGACACCGCCGTTGCGCTCGCTCAACGACGTCAAGGCACTCGGACACGAGGTGGTCGAACGCGGCTACAAAGCGCTCAAGACCAATCCGATCTTTTTCGAGCCATCCGGGCCCCGGCTATTTAATCCCGGCTTCCGGCCGGGCCTCGATTTCGCGCGCGGCGGTGGCGAGCGCATGTACGAGGCGATTGGCGATCTCATCCGTGCATTCCGCGAAGGCACCGGCCCCAACGTCGAAATTCAGCTCGACGTCAATTTCGGATTTAGGCCCGAAGCGCTGCGCCAGCTTCTCTTCGCGCTCGATCCCCTTGTGCTGTCATGGCTCGAAGCCGATCTGCACGAGCCCACGCAGCTCGCTCGCGTTCGCGCAGTAACCAAAACGCCAATCGCGTCGCTTGAATCGATTTACGGCGCCCATAATTACCGGCCATATTTCGAAGCCGGGTCTGCCGATGTCGCCATTATCGATGTTGTCTGGAACGGCTTTCTCGAATCCGTGCGCATCGCCAATCTCGCCGATACCTATGAGATCAATGTGGCGCCGCATAATTTCTACGGGCATCTCGCGAGCGCGATGAGCGCACATTTCTGCGCGGCGGTTCCGAACTTCCGCATCATGGAATATGAAGCCGACGATGTTCCGTGGAAGGATGAGTTATTCACTCATCCACCAAAGATCGAAGACGGTATGTACGTTCTATCCTCGCGCGCCGGCTGGGGCACGGACGTGAACGAGGAAGCCGTGAAGGCTCATCCACCGAGGCGCTGATGACCCTTTCGATCGTCATCCCGTGTGCACTGCGGCACAAAGTGACGCTGTGCAGTCACGGGATCTGCTGAGATCGATGAGGTCCCGGATCTGCGAAGCAGCACTCCGTGCCGCATCGCGTCCGGGATGACGACTAGGATGAGACGCTCTTAACTTCCTCACTAACTGCGCCGCCGAAGCCCGCAGGCCCGCCGACACCCAGCTGGGTGCGCGCCGCCGCAATCGAGGTGCGGTCGAGCTGCAGCGCGGGGTGGGTATTGAGAACCGCCATGTTACGGAACAGGCGGCCAAGCATCGTGCCTTGCTTCGCCGAGGCGCTTGTGCCCGCCGTTTTGTAGATGAGATCGACGGCTTCCCACGCCATTGCGATGCATTTGTTCTCGATGATTGTCAGACGCTGATCTTTCTCGGCGTCGAACGGTGCACCACCTGCGGCTTCCTCGCGCGCATACTCCATGAACTCTTCGCCAGCGCGGATGAAGGCCGCTTCCGCCGTCGAGACGAGCGCCAGCGCCTTGCCGAAATGCATCTGATATTCAGGATTGTGCGAAAGTGTTTGACCATTCGGCGCCCCAAATCCGGAGCGCTTGTTACGCAAGACCTCCTCGTAAATGTCGAGCGCTGCGCGCGCGCCGCCCACGGCAACCGAAGTCGATTCGCCGATCAGAAAATTGCCGACCCGCCCCATATACATAGGATTGCTGTAGAGACGTCCCGCCGTTCGGGCCGCCGGTTCCGCGCTGCGCACGCCCACTCCAGCCCCGGCCATCGTAAAGTGCTTGGGCACGAAAATGTCCTTGATGGCGACGCGCTTGGAGCCTGTGCCGCGCATGCCCATCACTTGCCAATTGTCGACAATCTCATATTTGTCGCGCGGCAGAATGAATTGAACCATGCCACCGGGAGCGTCCCCGCCTTCGGCTTTCACCGCGGCCATCCCAATGAAGTGGGTTGAACCATCAATGCCCGAAGCGGAATCGGGCGCCGCATTGATGCGATAGCCGCCCTCCACCGGCGTCGCCGTGCCGATCGGACCGAACGCAGCCGGCGCTCTGAAATCGCCGTCCTTCCCGAAACTCTCGCGCTGCGCTTCCTCGGGAAAATTTGCGAACAGCAGCGGGTGGCCGGACGTGAGCGCAACCACCCAGCCCGTCTCAACACAACCGCGCGAAAGCTCCATCATCACGCGATAGAAGGTCGGAACATCGAACTCATAGCCGCCGAAGCGCCGCGGCTGCACGGTCCGGTAAAACCCCGCCGCGATCAGCTTCTCATTCACATCGTCGGGAACATGGCCGAGGCGCTCGCAATCCGCCTGGCGTTCACGCAGCAGCGGCCGCAGCGCGCGGGCGCGAGCGATAAGCTCATCCGGCGTAAGATTGGGCTCAGGCGGTGAAATTTCTTGGCGCTCGCTCATCGGTTCCAGCCCTAGACCTGCAAGTTTTGGTGCAGCGCAAAGTGCACGCGCGGCCCCTTTTTAGGGTGAAGTGTAGTTTGTGCTCGCTACCTTCACAACCGCCTCCGCGGATGCTTAGCTGTTATGACAACAAAGGCGTCCAAGGCGCTTGCCACTCTCGGGAGGCATCATGAAATTCCATTGGTTTCACTTGATGCCGTACCCGGACCTGCCGAAGGACTTCAAGGAGCGTTACCATTCGGTATGGGTCGATTTGCCGGCGAGCGAAATCTACGACAAGCAAGTCGGCTATCAGGCTTATCAAGATTATCTCGACGAGCTTGAGTATGCCGGTGATGTGGGCTTTGACGGCATCTGCGTCAACGAACATCATTCCAACGCCTACGGATTAATGCCTTCGCCCAACCTGATGGCGGCGGCGCTGGCGCGGCGCACCACCAAGCCGAAGATTGTGGTGCTCGGCAATTCGGTCGCGCTTTATAATCCGCCCACGCGCGTTGCCGAAGAAATGGCAATGCTCGATGTGCTCTCCGGCGGCAGATTGGTCGCGGGCTTTCCCGTCGGCACGCCGATGGACACAGCCTATTGCATGGGCGAGAATCCGATCACGCTGCGCGAGAAATATCGCGAGGGCGTCGATCTTATCTTGCGCGCTTGGACGGCCAAAGAGGCGTTTCCGTTCAACGGCAAACATACGCAACTGCGCTACGTCAATTGCTGGCCGCGCCCGATGCAATCGCCGCACCCGCCAGTTTGGATTCCCGGCGGCGGCAGCATCGAGACCTGGGATTGGTGTGCGGAGAACGATTACCTCTACGCTTATCTCTCCTATTTCGGCTACAAGCAGGCGCAGGCTGCAATGAATGGCTATTGGGATGCGGTTGCGCGCGCGAATCGCGACCCCAACCCCTATCGCGCGGGCTTTCTGCAATTCGCAGCGATTGCGGAGGATGAGGCGCACGCGGAAGAGCTTTACAGCGAAGCGGCGCTCTATTTCTACGACCGTTGCCTGCACGTCTATGGCGGCTTCGCAAGTGCGCCGGGCTATTCAACGGCCGCTACAATCAGGAGCCGGATCGGCAGCCAGGTTCAGGCGGCCGCCAATCGCGGCGGCGCGATCTTTCAACAACAGCTCACCTGGAAGACAATCGTCGATAATGGCTACATTATCGCCGGCAATCCCAAACGCGTTACCGAGCAAATCCACGATGTTGCGACCAGCATGAATATCGGCCATCTCATGCTGCTTCTACACTTCGGCAACCTCAAGAAAGAGACCGTGCTCTATAACACGCGCCGCTTCGCGCAGGAAGTGATGCCTCATGTGCAATCGCTTCACGACAAGTGGGAAGACCGCTGGTGGCCGAAGACGGCGTGAGGGGAAGAGATGTTTATTCAAACCATCATGCCGAAAACCGGGCCGAAGCAACAAGACATTTTTCGTGGCGGCTCGGGCGCACCGCTTGTGTGGGTGCACGGGCTGCCGGGACTCTCGATCGGCGAGCCTTTGCTCACGGAGCTTGAAAAAGATTATACGGTCATCGCGCCGATGATGCCTGGCCGAAGGGATCTCGATGAGCTTGAGGAAATGCGCGATATCCGCGATGTCGCGCTCTATTACGACAGCCTGCTCGACCAACTGAACATCGAAGGCGCAACTCTTGTTGGCCACTCTTTCGGCGGCATGTTGGCGGGCGAGATGGCGGCGCTTGCGCCCAAGCGCTACAAGTCGCTCACGCTGATCTCACCGATTGGCCTCTGGAATGACGCCGCGCCAGTAACCGATATCTTTGCGCGGCCTTACGCCGAGATCGATTCACTGTTGTGGAAGGGCGCTGCGAATCCGCCTCCGCCGAAAGCGGCAAACGACGAATCCATCGATGCAATGGTCGAGATGATCAACGGCCTCGGCAGCATGGCCAAATTCATTTGGCCTTTGCCCGATAAGGGATTGCGCCGCCGCCTTTATCGGTTGTCGATGCCGACCCTCATCGTCTTTGGCGCTTCGGACGCAGTCGTTCCGGTGTCTTACGCGGACGAGTTTGCAATGGCGATTCCTGATGCCCAAAAGCTCGTACTTAAGGGCAGCCACATGCTCCCGTTCGAGCAACCGGGTGAGATCGCCGCCGCCATTCGCGGCCTTTGATTCACTCCAGCCAATGCTCCGCCGTTTGTCAGTAGGCTGACGGATTTCTGCGGGAATTTCGACTTCGCCTTACTTTTTTCTAACCTGCGGTTGTTTGCAGGCGCTTAGTTTTCGCTTGCGGCGATATCAACTCGTGTCAGCCGCGCTCCTCAAATCCTTCACTATTCGCACGTCTTCCGGATCAACTCCCTCGATGACCTGCCGGTCGAATTTTGCCGAATTGACCTGGCCGCGCCAGAACCAGCAACACCAGTAAAGTCCCTTAGGATCGATTTCGATGATTGTCATGAAGGGCCCGCCCGACTTCAGCCGCACGATTTGACCTGGATTGATAGGAATCGTGACTCTACTCATCTCTGCCATGCGCGAAACCTCATACTCCGTGAACGGAATATGGGGTCGCGCGGAGCGGCGTGAACAACATTATTTTTGTTGCAGTTCGGGGGCCGATTTCCTCCCCCTGGACGGGGGGGATTATGGTTGCGAGCTTCAGCTCGCAACGATAGGTGGGGGTCAGGGGTCATCTCATTGATCCCCACCTGGACTGTTGTCGCTTCGCCCCACAGCCCGTCCTCCCCTTTGCAAGGGGAGGAAAAACGAGCAAGCGATTTCAGCGAAATGACTCAGCGCCAGTGGCCCTCGATCCAGACCCACCGGCCATGGCGATGCGCCCAGTGGCCGGCAACCCAGCGTGGGTGTCCGCGCGGCGGCTCGACCCAGCCCCCGTCAACCCACACATAATTGCCGCCGCGCCAGGCCCAGTATCCGCTCCGCCACGCCCAGCCCGGATGAGGGCGGATGGGACGATGCTCGACGCGGAGCGGCGGCGGCCCACGCCTCGGACCTATTTCGACTCCAACCGAAACATTCGCCGCGTTGGCGGGAACCATCGGCGCCGCAACACCAACCAACACCAAGCCTGCAACAAGCGCAGCCGCACAAGTCTTCAGATGCATGGCATATCCCTTCTGTTCTGCTCTCGACATCCAGCCCGATACAAAACAAACGCGAATGGCCGCGGCTCCCGTCTCAGGTTCTGTGACCGCCAGCACGCTGGCCGCGGTTGATCTTGATTAAGACGGGGCGGAATATCGCCTCGTGCAGCTGAATGCGCGCTGAACTTGCTCACGACAATTACAATTGAGGAGAGTGAGATGCTCGAGCTCTATTTCTGGCCGACCGGAAACGGAAAAAAGTCAATCATTCTCCTTGAAGAATGTGGCCTGCCATTCACCGTCAAGCCGGTGAACATCATGCGCGGCGATCAGTTCACTCCTGACTATTTGAAGATCTCCCCGAATGGCCGCATGCCGGCGCTTGTCGATCCCGAGCCCAAGGGCGGCGGTGCGCCGGTCAAGCTCTTCGAGTCGGCGGCGATCATGATGTATATTGCGGAAAAGGCCGGGAAATTCTTCCCGCAGGAAATTCACAAGCGCTACGAAGTTATTCAGTGGGTGGTTTGGCAGGTTGCCAATCAAGGCCCGAAACTCGGCGAAGCGGGTCACTTCCGGCGCGCGGCGGCGAATCCAGCGAACGGTGATCTCAAATACGCACTTAACCGCTTCAACGACGAAGCGCACCGCTTGTTCGGCGTGCTCAACTTAGGCCTGCACAACAAGCGTTATCTCGCTGCGGGCGAATACACGATCGCGGATATGATCTGTTATCCGTGGACCTCGAATTACAAAATGCTCGACATCAATCTCGATGAGTTCCCGAACGTGAAACGCTGGTTCGAAGAGCTGTCGGCCCGCCCGGCACTCCAGAAAGCGATGGCGTATGGCGCGGAGCTTATGCGACCACCAACAGACATGTCGGATGAAGAGCGCGCGAAGATGATGAAGATCCTCGCCAATCAACGTGCGCAGCCCGTGCCCAAGGAATGGGGCCCCTCAACGCTGTAGCACTGCTCGCCTCTCCCTTGAGGGGAGAGGTCGGATCGCATTGCGCTTTAGCGCCCTAGCGATCCGGGAGAGGGTGGGGCCGCGCGAAACGGGTCTCTTTTAATTCGACCCCTCACCCTAACCCTCTCCCTCAAGGGGAGAGGGGATAAGGAGATTGAGCCGATGAAAGTTGCGCTTCTCGACGACTATGCGAGTTTTGCGCTTTCGTGCACCGATTGGTCGCGCGTGAAAGCCAAGGCCGAGGTCATCTCCTTCAACCGTCACGTCCCGGTGGAGGAAGCAATCACAGCTCT
The DNA here is from genome assembly GCA_049288095.1 of Alphaproteobacteria bacterium. Lineage (GTDB taxonomy): Bacteria > Pseudomonadota > Alphaproteobacteria > CAWBKL01 > CAWBKL01 > CAWBKL01. Next base: position 6,993 of record JBAQHC010000158.1, read on the forward strand.
TGGCGATTTCGATGTATTCTCAACTATCCGCGAACGCATGCCGATGCCACGCCGGCTGTTTGAGAAACTGCCCAAGTTGAAGATGGTCCACATCATCGGCATGAGCTTGCCGAACCTCGATATGCAAGCGGCGACCGATCACGGCGTGATCGTCACGCATCCCAATTGGCAGAATCCGTTGTTCGGACGCGGCGCCTCCGCAACGCCCGAGCTTGCATGGGGGCTCATGATTGCGACGGTGCGCAACTTCGCAGTTGAAGAACGGCGCATGCGCGAGGGTCTTTGGCAGTCGACCGTCGGCATCACCCTCGCCGGCCGCACGCTCGGACTCTTGGGTCTTGGCCGCATCGGCAAGAAGATGGCCGAATACGCCAAGGTCTTCGGCATGAACGTGATTGCCTGGAGCCAAAATCTCAAAGCCGAAGACGCGGCGGCGGTAGGCGTGGAGCGCGTCGAAAAGGATGATCTGTTTAAGCGGTCGGACATTCTCAGCATTCATGTGATTCTGAGCGAGCGAACTCGTGGGCTCGTCACCGCGCGCGAGCTCGCGCTGATGAAACCGGGAGCCACACTCATCAATACCTCGCGGGGGCCGATCGTGGACGAGGCAGCACTTATCGCCGCGCTGAAGACTGGCCAGATCGCCGGAGCGGGCCTGGACGTTTTCGACATCGAGCCGCCGCCGCCCGATCACCCTTACCGCACCATGGACAATGTCACGCTGACGCCACATCTGGGCTACGTGACCAAGGAGACGATGACGGGCTTCTACGCCGACACGGCCGACACAATCGCCGCCTTCCTGGAAGGCAGCCCCACGCGCGTCCTTAACCCTGACGCCCTTAAGCACACCAAGCACACTGCACGCTGACTTTTCAGCGACACAAAACGCTCCTATATACGGGTTCAGTCGGATAACGGTGCCGTGATGGCGTTCAAGCGCCTCCTTGGCGCCCGACCTTCGACACAATGTCAATC
>JBAQHC010000159.1:0-2041 GCA_049288095.1 Alphaproteobacteria bacterium
AGGCCGGCGAACGGGGGGAAATCCTCGGTGTCTGGGAGAGTGTGTTGGCCACAGAGATCGGGCAGGTGGAGCTGGTGCAGCTGGAGCAACGGGCCGTGAAGGAAGCGGAGCGGATCCGCCGCAAGCAGACCAGGAAGCCGCGCGGTGCGGCCTGGACTTACTGGATGGACAAGCACATGCAGGCCGGGCTGCACGCAGGCCGATGGCTTAGCGTTCGCCGCGGACGGCGATGGGCCGGCAACGCTTCGGGTCCTCCGCCGGGGGTGCCCTGATGCGGGTCGCGGCACGCCTCAGAATTCGCTCAAAAGTGTGCTCTGAAATTTTGGGTGCGCAGGTGCGCAGCGTAAAACAGCATCAGGACTTAGCGAAAACAAAAGAGCCGTTATACGGCCCCCTGGTGGGCCTGGGCGTCAGCAGGTGAGGTGCATTATTGGCCGGCGGGAAGCGTGTCATCTTGGCGAAGTCCCTACGCGAGCTGGCCCGTTGTGTGGGTCGGAGCCTCTCGGCGGTGCGCAAATGGCCCAACCGCCCCAATTGGATATTTTCACCGGACCCTCCTTGGAAAGTGGCCGACGTCAAACTGTGGATGAGAGTTCTTCGCAAAGATCTGGCGCGTGCCTCCCTTCGGCAGACTTCTATCCCAAGAATCGGCCCGTCTGGAGAAGTACTTCCTTCCTTGGGGGAAGCCCAGACCTTCCTCGCTATGCAACGCGCCAGGAGCATTCTCCAGAGCCGCTTGGTCAAGGCCGGCAAACTTCACAGCGTGGAGGACTGCAAGCATCGTCGGATCAGTCTGGTTCATCTCGCCAAGGCTCGCCTTTTGGAGTTGCCGCGGTCCATGGCCAATACTCTGGTGGGACAGACCACCGAGACCATCGAGCGGTTAATGACCGAACAGATCCACGCCATTTTGGAAGAGTTCGCTGGTGATGACTCTTCGAAACCAAAAACAGAACCCCAAGACGCCTAAACCGCCGCCGGCAAAAACCTGGTGGGACGCCGACGAGCGGGCGGCCTGGGCTCCCCCTGAAGCCCTGAAACCCAGCGATTGGGCCGAGCGTTATCGCCGGTTGCGCCGCGGCCACCGCAAGGGCCCCTGGCGTAACGCCAACGCCCCCTATCTCCGCGGGATCATGAATATTGTCACCCGCCCCGGTTGCGTCCAGGCCAATCTCTGCAAGGCCGGCCAGGTCGGCGGCAGCGAGCTCCTACGCACCCTTCTGGCTTACTGGGCCCACGTGGAACCCGATCCCGTTGGATTGACGTTGCCCAACCGGGATAAGGGGCGGCAAATCACCAAGGGGGATATTCTGCCCATGTTTCGTCATACGCCGGTGCTGCGGGAACTCATCGGCAGCGCCGCCCGCGATACCTTGATCGAGTCCATCTCGCTGCTCAACGGCTTTGAACTGGACCTGATGTGGTCCGGGTCAGCCACCTCGATGTCCGCCAAAGCCTATCGCCGGGTCCTCAACGACGAGGTTGATAAATTTGAACCTTGGACCGGCGAGGAACCCGACGCCATCTCCGCCACGGAAGTGCGCCTGACCAGTTACGGCGACTCCCGCCTTCAGTTCAATGTCTCGACTCCCACCACCACGGCCGGGAAGATCCACCAGCTCGTCGAGGGTTCCTCGTTCAAACTTTATTTCCACGTGCCCTGCCCCCATTGCGATCACTACCAGGTTCAGCGGTGGGGCGGTCCGGACACGCCCTACGGCATTAAGTGGATGGACCTCAAATTGGCTCGCCTTTCCCTGGCGGCCGCCGAAGCGGCCCTTTTGGCCAGTAAGGCGAACAAGGCCGGTCCACTCACCTATCAGGTCAATAATTCGGTGGCCCATTTTTCCAGCCTGCAGGATCTGGAGACTCATTTGGCGTGGCTCCGCGATTGGATCCTGCGCCTCGAGAAAGCCGAGAGCCGCCGGGATCTGGCCACCCTCCTGGCCACCGAGCGCGAGCGGGCCGTCTGGTATCAGTGCGAGCATTGCCCCGGCCGGATTTTCAACTATCAAAAAGCCGCCATGGTCCGCCGCGGGCG
>JBAQHC010000160.1:0-1648 GCA_049288095.1 Alphaproteobacteria bacterium
GCTTTAGAGGGAGAAGCAAAGCAGCTCAAAGAGAACGAACAGGTTCGGAAAGCTTACTTTGGCGTGTAGCAGGTTTGGGGGTGGACGAGAGATGGAGAATGGGTCAAGACTGAGGAAGATTTTCGAACCCTATCAAGCGGGACGATTAAGTCTTAAGAATCGCATCGTGATGCCGGCCATGGGCACGATGTATGGTGCGGAGGATGGCTGTGTCACTCAAAGACTTAAGGACTATTATGAAGAGCGCGCGAAGGGAGGGATGGGCCTTGTCATTGTTGAGATGGCATGTGTCGATGCTCCCGTTGGAAGGATGGGGGGGCGGCAGTTAATTATCAATGACGATCGTTACCTGCCGGGCCTACGGGAACTTGCTCAAGTCATTCGAGACCAAGAAACGAAAGTCATGATACAGCTATGCCACGCCGGCAGAATGGCCAGGTCCAGCATCACCGGCGTACCGCCTGTAGCGCCTTCCGCGATTCTTGCAGGGAAGCAAGAGACACCCAAAGAACTGACAGTCGGTGAAATTGAGAATATTGTTACTCATTTTTCCGAAGCTGCTTTGCGGGCCCAAAAAGCAGGGTTCGACGGCGTAGAGGTCCATGCAGCCCACGGTTACCTGCTGGCTGAATTCATATCCTCCGCGTGGAATAAGCGCCAGGATCACTACGGTGGAAGCCTTAGAAATCGAGCGAGAATTCTGACAGAGATTATCGCCCGCACCAAGGATCGAGTGGGACCAAGCTACCCTGTCTGGTGCCGTATCAACGGGAAGGAATACGGAATCGAAGGGGGTGTGACCCTAGACGAAGCGAAGGAGGTGGCCCTGATGGCTCAAGAAGCCGGGGTCGATGCGATTCACGTGTCTGCGTATGGCTACGGTTCTTGCGCCGGTATTAACAGAGCCGCCATGGGCCATCCGCGAGGTAACCTCGTAAGCTTGGCAGAAGAGATTAAGAAAGTGGTCGGGGTGCCCGTCATTGCAGTGGGCCGAATGGACCCCCGAACCGGTGAAGAATCCCTCCTCCGGAAGAAGGCGGACCTCATTGCGATCGGCAGGCCCTTCATTGCCGATCCCCGTTTGATCAAGAAGACCGTGGAAGGAAAGCTTGATGAAATCCGGCCGTGCTTGGGTTGCAATGTTTGTGCCGACGATATGATCGCGGCGGATACAAGCGTCCATTGCTCGGTCAACGCCGTGGTGGGTAGAGAAAAAGAGTTTGAACTCATGCGCGCACAAAAAACCAAGAAGGTTCTGGTCGTGGGCGGTGGACCCGCGGGCATGGAAGCCGCCGCAGTGGCCTGCCTGAGAGGTCACCAAGTGGTTCTTTACGAGAAACAGCTACGACTGGGCGGCCAACTCAATCTTGCCGTAAAGCCTCCCCACAAAGACGAGATTCAGTCTTTTACCAATTACCTTATCACGCGGGTGAAGAAGTTAGGGATTGAGGTCCAGCTTGGGAAGGAAGTGGATGCAGACACGATAGGGACCGTTAAACCAGACTCGATCATATTGGCGACGGGATCAACTCCATTTAAGCCAGAAATCCCCGGGATCGACCGTGACCACGTCATCCTTGCAGAGGACGTTCTATCAGGCAAGGGAGTCGGGAAGAGGGTGCTGATCATCGGTGGCGGGTTGGTTGGT